>NZ_JBDYKJ010000110.1:0-9717 GCF_040012395.1 Nocardioides sp. 31GB23
GGTGTCGAGGTCTCCGGGCCGGTCGCCTCGGTGCTGGCCGGTGAGTCCTGGGTCACCGCCTGACCGCGAGCCGGCGCCAGTTCCGGGAACTGGCGCCGGGTCGCCGTACTCAGGCCTTGCGCAGCATCTCCGCCACGAGGAACGCGGTCTCGAGCGACTGCACCCGGTTGAGGCGCGGGTCGCAGACCGACTCGTAGCGGTTGCCGAGGTCGACCTCGGCCAGCTCCTCGCCACCGCCGACGCACTCGGTCACGTCGTCGCCGGTGAGCTCGATGTGGATGCCGCCGGGCCAGGTGCCCAGCGCACGGTGCACGTCGAAGAAGCCCTGCAGCTCGTCGATGACGTCCTCGAACTTGCGGGTCTTGTAGCCCGAGGAGGCCTCGAAGGTGTTGCCGTGCATCGGGTCGCACACCCACGCGACCTGCAGCCCGGCCGCGGTCACCTTCTCGACGAGGTCGGGCAGGCCGTCACGGATCTTGCCAGCACCGAAGCGGGTGATGAAGGTCAGCCGGCCCGGGGTGTTGTCGGGGTTGAGCCTGGCCGCCAGCGCGATCGCGTCGTCGGCCGTGGTGGTCGGGCCGAGCTTGACGCCGATGGGGTTGCGGATCTTGCTCAGCAGCTCGACGTGGGCGCCGTCGAGCTGGCGGGTGCGCTCGCCGATCCACACGAAGTGGCCCGAGACGTCGTACGGCGCCTCGGTGCGCGAGTCGATGCGGGTCATCGCGTGCTCGTACTCCAGCACCAGCGCCTCGTGGCTGGAGTGGAAGTCGACGCGGTGGAACTCGTCGGGGTCGGCGCCGATGGCCTTCATGAAGGTCAGCGCGCGCTCGATGTCGGCGGCCATCGACTCGTAGCGCTGCCCGATCGGGCTGGAGCGCACGAAGTCGGTGTTCCAGGTGTGCACCTGGCGAAGGTCGGCGTAGCCGCCGGTCACGAAGGCGCGCACCAGGTTGAGCGTGGCGGCCGAGGCGTTGTAGACGTCGACGAGGCGCTGCGGGTCGGGGACCCGCGACTCGGGGGTGAACTCGAAGCCGTTGACCGCGTCGCCGCGGTAGGCGGGCAGCGTGACGCTCTGCCCGTCGACGGTGCGGGTCTCGTTGTCGGAGGAGCGCGGCTTGGCGTACTGGCCGGCGAGGCGGCCCACCTTGACCACCGGCACGGAGCCGGCGTAGGTCAGCACGACCGCCATCTGCAGCAGCACGCGCAGCTTGTTGCGCACGTTGTCGGCGGTGACGCCCGCGAAGGTCTCGGCGCAGTCGCCGCCCTGCAGCAGGAACGCCTCGCCGCGGGTGACCGCGGCGATCTTGTCGGTCAGGTCGTCGCACTCACCGGCGAAGACCAGCGGCGGCATCGTGCGCAGCCGGGACACGGCGGCGTCGACCGCCGCGCGGTCGGGGTACGACGGCTGCTGGGCCGCTCCGCGGGCGTGCAGGCTCTCGAGGTCGGGGATGGCGCTCACCGCACCAGCCTACGTCCGGCGCCGCCGGCCCTCCGATTCGTCGTCCGCGCGTGGGACGGGGTGTGTCCCGACCCACGCCGCGCACGCCGATCGAGCTACTGCTCCTCGAGGCTGTCGATGTCGCGGAACCCGGTGCGCTGGGCCCGCACACCGCGGTTGGTGGCCCAGGTCAGCACCCACAGCGCCACCCCGATCAGCAGCAGCACGCCGGCGATGGAGTACTGGATGTGGTCGTCCTCGTTGCGCGCCCAGGGACCCACGAGGAACGCCGCGGTGGCGGCGCCGACGTACGGCACCCAGGTCGGGGCGCGGAAGACCGGCTCGGTGCGGGTGTCGCGGCGCAGCACCAGGCAGGCGATGTTGACGACCGTGAAGACGGCGAGCAGGAGCAGCCCGGTGGTGCCGGCGAGCGCCACGACGATGTCGCTGTCGGAGCGCAGCCGCACGTAGGTGATCAGGCCCAGCGCCATCGCGGTGGTGAAGAGGATCGCGGCCCACGGGGAGCGGCGCCCGGGCAGCACGGCCGACAGCGAGCGCGGCAGCACGTCCTGCTTGCCCATGCCGTAGATCAGCCGGCTGGCCATCAGCATGTTGATCAGCGCGGTGTTGGCGACCGCGAAGACCGTCAGGAACGGGAAGATGTCGTCGATCGGCAGGCCGGGGGCCCCGACCCGCACGACGTCGAGCAGGATGCCCGCCTCGGGGTTGACGGGGTCGGTGATGTCGCCGGGCGGGATCACCACCACCACGGTGATGGCCACCAGCACGTAGACGACCGCGCAGACGCCCAGGCCGGTCAGCATGATCCGCGGGAAGGTGCGACCCGGGTCCTGGACCTCCTCGACCATGTTGACGGAGTCCTCGAAGCCCACCATCGCGAAGAACGCCACGGTGGTGGCGATGGTGATCGCGGCGAAGACGTTCTTCTCCCCCGGCGACTCGAAGACCACCACCCGGCCGACGTCGCCGTCGGTGGCCATCGCCCAGAAGCCGATCGCGATGATGACGCCGAGGGCGAGCACCACGACCGAGGTCAGCACCACGTTGAAGCGCACGCTCTCGCCGACGCCGCGCAGGTTGACCAGCGCGAGCAGCACCATGAAGCCCAGCGCCACCAGCAGCGTCGCGGTGTCGCCGGTGGGCACGCCCCCGACGAGACCGTCGAGACCGACCAGCAGGTTGGAGGCCACCAGGCCCGAGGAGGTCGAGGCGCTGGTGATGCCGGAGCAGACCACGGCGAAGGCCACGATGAAGGTCAGGAAGTGCACGTTGAAGGCCTTGTGCACGAAGAGCGCGGCACCCGCGGCCTGCGGGTGCTTGGTGACCAGCTCGAGGTAGGACAGCGCGGTCAGTGCGGCCACCGCGAAAGCGACCAGGAACGGCACCCAGGCCACGCCCCCCACCTCGCCGGCCACGTCGCCGGTGATGGCGAAGACGCCGGCGCCGATGATGTCACCGACGATGAAGAAGAGCAGCAGCCGCGGCCCGATCGCCCGTTTGAGCTCTCCCTGGTCGCTGTCGTGCACCTGCTCGGCGGGGCTCTGCGTCGCCATGGGTCCTCCGGTCCTCGATCGGCCCAGAGCCGGTGCGCGACCCCGCGGTCGGTGAGGACACTGCCCTGGTGAGGACACTGTGCCTCCGCCGTCGACGGCTCAAACCGGCGCGGGCTCCCCGGATGGGGCGTGGCACATCCGCCTATGAGACACTTCTGTCTCATCTGCGACACATCTGTCTTTGGGAGTGCTCATGACACCTCGTGACGAGGCCCGCGACGCGGCCCGCCGCCACCTCAACGAGGACCCGACCCTCAGCCTCGGCGACCTCGCGGCCCGGATGGGCATGGCCCGGGCGACGCTGCACCGGCACTTCTCCACCCGCGAGGCCCTGCTCACCGAGATCGGCCGCGCCTCCCTGGACAGCTGGGAGGCCTCCCAGCAGCGCTGCGAGCAGCAGGCGGCCATCGACTCGGGCGACCCGGCCCGGCTGCGCGCCTGCGTCGAGGCCCACCTGCGTGACTGCGTGGTCGACGCCGAGGAGTTCGGCTTCGCGCTCACCGACCACTTCCTGTCCCACTCGGCCGAGCTGGTCGAGCGGGCGGCCGGCCTCGAGCGCCTCGACGTGGCGCTGTACGCCGCGGCGCAGCAGGCCGGCGTGCTGCGCCGCGACCTGCCCCCCGCCTGGCTCAGCCACGCGGTGTGGGGCCTGATGCTCGGCTCGCGCAACGCCCTGCGCGCCGGCGACGTCGCTCGTCGTCCGCTCGAGGACATCGTCGTCTCCACGTTCTTGGACGGGGTGTCCGCGCGATGAGCCACATCCGCACGCCCGTGTCGCCCGCGCCCCCGCTCTCCCGACGCCGCCGGTGGGCCGGGCTCGCGGTGCTCAGCGCCAGCCTGCTGGTGGTCGTGATGGACATGACCATCCTCAACCTGGCCCTGCCCTCCATCACCCGCGACCTCGAGCCCGGCTCCGTCGAGCTGCTCTGGATGGTCGACGCCTACCCGCTGGCGCTGGCCGGGCTGCTGGTCACCGCCAGCGTGCTCGCCGACCGGTGGGGACGCCGCCGGATGCTGATGGGCGGCTTCGCCGTCTTCGCGCTGGCCTCCCTGGGTGCCCTCGTGGTGACCGGGCCGCTGGGCCTGATCGCGGTCCGCGCCCTGCTCGGCGTCGGCGGCGCGATGATCATGCCGACCACGCTGTCGCTGGTGCGCACGCTCTTCACCGACCCGCGCGAGCGGGCCACCGCCCTCGGGGTGTGGGGATCGACCGCGGCCGTGGGTGCCGCGCTGGGTCCGATCGCCGGCGGGGTGCTGCTCGAGCACTGGAGCTGGCCGGCCGCGTTCCTGGTCAACGTGCCCGTCATGGCCGCGGCCCTGGTGGCCGCCGCACTGCTGCTGCCCGAGAGCCGCTCGGCCGAGCCGGGGGTCCTCGACCCCGCCTCGGTCGTCCTGTCGGTGCTGGGCATGGTCGGGTTCGTGTACGCCGTCAAGCAGCTCGCCGAGGACGGCCTCGAGGCGCTGTCGCTCGCGGCGCTCCTGCTGGCCCTCGCCCTGCTCGTCCTCTTCGCCCGCCGCAACCTGGCCCTGGCCCACCCGATGCTCGAGGTGCGGCTGCTGGGCCAGCGCAGCTTCAGCGCGGGCGTGCTGACCGCGCTGGCCACCAGCATCGCGATGGCGGCGCTGTTCCTGCTGGTCAGCCAGTGGCTGCAGCTGGTGCAGGGCTGGTCGCCGCTGCAGTCGGGCCTGGCCCTGCTCCCCGCCGCGGTCACCGGCGTGCTGGCCGGCCCCTTCGCACCCGCGGTGGCCGCGCGCACCGGCGCCCGCGCGGTGCTCGTGGGCGGTCTGGTCTCGGGCGGCCTGGGCTTCGCGCTCATCGGGGTCCTGCCACAGCCCCTGCCGTACGCCGGTGTCGCCGTCGGGCTGGGCCTCGTGGGGCTGGGCACCGCCTCGCTCGCGGTCGCCTCGGCGGTCATCATGTCGGCGGCCCCGGCCGACCACGCCGGCAGCGCGGCCGCCATCGAGGAGTCCAGCTACGAGCTCGGCGCGGTGCTCGGCGTCGCCGTGCTGGGCAGCCTCGCCGCGGCGGTCTACCGGGCCGGGCTGCCGGTGGGCGGCCTCGACACCCTGTCGCCGGCCGACGCGGCGGCCGCGCGGGAGTCGGTCGGCGGGGCCGTCGAGATCTCCGTGCGGTCGGGGCCCGACGGGGCCGCGCTGCTGGTCGCGGCGCAGGAGGCCTTCACCGAGGCGCTGGCCGTGACCGGGCTCGCCGGAGGCGCACTGATGCTGGTGGCGGCGCTGGTCGTGGCGCGGCTCGCGCCCCGCGACCTCGACGTCTCCGCCGGGCACTGACGAGCAGCCCGGCGCCTGGCAGCCCCGGGCGCCCCGGCAGCCGTCCTAGCCGAAGAAGACCTCGGCCTCGGCGTACTCGGCGGGGCTGACGGTCTTGAGCTCGCCGGTGCCCTCGTGCAGCGGCACCCGGTCGATGCGGGTGCCGCGCAGCGCCATCATGGTGCCGAAGTCGCCGTCGGCGACGGCGTCGGCGGCCTGCAGCCCGAAGCGGGTGGCCAGCCAGCGGTCGAAGGCGGTGGGGGTGCCGCCCCGCTGGATGTGGCCCAGCACGACCGCGCGGGCCTCCTTGCCGGTGCGCTGCTCGATCTCGTGGGCCAGCCGGTCGCCGATGCCGCCGAGGCGCACGTGGCCGAACGAGTCCTTCTCCCCCGACGAGAGCGTCATGTCGCCGCCGTCCTTGGGCACCGCTCCCTCGGAGACCACGACGATGGGGGCGTACTCGCTCTCGAAGCGGGTCTGCACGTGGTCGCAGACCGCGTCGATGTCGAAGGGCTGCTCGGGGATCAGGATCGCGCTCGCGCCGCCGGCCATGCCCGAGTGCAGGGCGATCCAGCCCGCGTGGCGGCCCATCACCTCGACGACCAGCACCCGGTGGTGCGACTCCGCGGTGGTGTGCAGCCGGTCGATCGCGTCGGTGGCGATGTTGACGGCCGTGTCGAAGCCGAAGGTGAAGTCGGTGCCCGACAGGTCGTTGTCGATGGTCTTGGGCACGCCCACCACCGAGACGCCCGCGTCGGCGAGCTTGGTGGCCACGCCCAGCGTGTCCTCGCCGCCGATGGCCACGAGCGCGTCGACGCCGTCGCTGGCCAGGTTGGCGCGGATCCGCTCCACGCCGTCGTCGATGGCGAAGGGGTTGGTGCGTGAGGAGCCGAGGATGGTGCCGCCGCGGGGCAGGATGCCGCGGCACTCCTCGATGCCCAGCGGCATGGTCAGGCCCTCCAGGGGCCCCTTCCAGCCGTCGCGGTAGCCGATCAGCTCGAACCCGTGGTCACGGACCCCACGGCGCACGACGGCGCGGATCACGGCGTTGAGGCCGGGGCAGTCCCCGCCTCCGGTCAGGACTCCGACTCGCATGCCCCGACCCTAGTCGTGCCGGGCTCAGGCCACCATCACCTCGGCGGCCTGGGCCGCCACCCGCTCGTCGGCCAGCGGCAGCACCCGGCCCAGCCGCAGCGCCACCAGCGCACCGACCACCGCGACCCCGCTGAGCGCCGCCCAGATCGGCCACTCGCCCCGGGCCAGCAGCCACGCGAAGCTGATCGGGGCCACGGTCGCCGCGACGTTCCACGACAGCTGCACCAGCGAGAGGTAGCGACCGCGCAGGTGCTCGGGCGCGGCCTCGGCCGACAGCGCACCGTGCACCGGGCCCCCGAGCAGCTCCCCGAAGGTGTAGACCACCGAGCCGAGGAGCAGCGCGACCACCGCGAGGCCCACCGGCAGCGCGCCGGCCAGCAGCATGGCGGCGTACCCGAGCACGAACGTGACGTGGGCCAGCAGCAGCACCCGCCAGCGGCGCGCGCCCGTCATCGCGCGCACCACCAGGCCCTGCCCCAGCCCGACCAGCACCGTGTTGAGGGTGAAGACCACGCCCGTCACCCAGCCCGGCAGCCCCAGCACCGTGGTGGCGTAGACCGGCAGCGCGACGCTGAGCACCATCATCGCCAGGGCGAAGGTGAGCTGGCCGAGCACCAGCAGCCGGTAGGGCCGGTCGCGCAGCACCGTGGCCCACGAGCCGGGCTCGGGCCGGTGCCCGACCGAGGCGGCGGGCGGCACCGAGAGCAGCAGCACGAAGGCGACGGCGTACGACGCGGCGTTGACCAGCACGATGGCGGCGTACGCCGACGGCGTGCCGACGGTGATGGCGAGCCCGGCCGCCAGCCCCCCGACCGCGAAGCCGACGTTGCGCAGCGCCCCCAGGAAGCCGAACCAGCGCTCGCGCTCACCGGGGCGCGAGATGGCCGCGACGATGGTGCCGTAGGAGCCCCAGAAGGCGGTGCGGCCCAGCGAGACCACCACGGTCCACACGACGACGGCGCCGAACGACTCGGTGGCCAGGTAGGCCACGAAGCCCAGGCCCTGCAGGGCGTTGCCGGCCAGCAGCACCGACTTCGCGCCGAAGCGGTCGACCACCCCGCCCAGCAGCGGCCCGACGGGCAGCGCGATCAGCGAGGCCAGCGACAGGGCCGCGCCGACCTGCACCAGGTCGAGGTCGGTCGTGGCCAGGAAGTAGAGCACCAGCACCGGCATGAACACGCCGCTGCCGACCGCGTCGATGGCGATGGCGGTCACGAAGCGGCGGTGGTCCCCGAGAGAGGGCCAGCCCAGGCGCTCGGCCCAGGAGGTCGTGTGCGGCACGCGTGGCATCCTCACAGCCCGGTACGGCACCCGGGGACCTGTTCCAGGATCGCTACAGTCCCGGCATGACCTTCTCGATCGTGGCCCGCTCCGCCGACGGTGAGTCCTGGGGGGTGGCGGTGGCCTCGAAGTTCCTGGCCGTCGGCAGCGCCGTCCCGGCCGCCGTGGCGCAGGTGGGCGCCATCGCCACCCAGGCCGACGCCAACGTGGCGTTCAAGGGGCTGGCCCTCTCGCACCTCGACGAGGGCGCCACCGCCGCCGTCGCCCTCGAGCGGCTGCTCGAGGAGGACGACGGCCGCGACCACCGCCAGGTCGGCATCGTCGACGTCGACGGCGGGGCGGCGACGTACACCGGCCCGGCCTGCCTCGACTGGGCGGGCGGTCGCAGCGGCGAGGGCTACGCGCTGCAGGGCAACGTGCTGGCGGGCGAGGAGGTGCTCGAGGCGATGGAGCGGGCCTTCCTCGGCTCCGACCCCGGGGCCCCGCTGGGCACCCGGCTCCTCGCCGCGCTGCACGCCGGCGACCGTGCCGGGGGCGACCGCCGCGGGCGCCAGTCGGCGGCGCTGCTGGTGGTGCGCGACGAGGCCGGCTACGGCGGGCTCGACGACATCGAGGTCGACCTGCGCGTCGACGACCACACCGACCCCGTGGTCGAGCTCGCCCGGCTGCTCGACCTCAACGAGCTCTACCTGACCGCCTCCACCGAGGAGGAGAAGGTGCCGGTCACCGCCGAGCTGCAGGCCGAGCTCGAGCGCTTCGCCGCCGACGCCGGCCACCGCGACTTCCACGCCTGGGTCGGCACCGAGAACTACGAGATGCGGGTCGCGCCCGACCTGTCCTGGATCGACCGGCGCATCCTGGCGGTGGTGCGCGGCGGCGCCGCGTGACCACCTGCGTGCTGGCGGTCCACGCCGGCACCACCGGCGTCGCGGCCGCGGCCGTCGACGCCGCCGGCACCGTCCGGGCCCGGGGTCACCACGAGCTGGCGCAGCACCGGCCCGCGGCGGGGCAGGTCGAGCACGCCCCCGACGAGATCTGGCAGGCGGTGCTGGGCGCGGTCCGCGGGGTGCTGGGCCACGTCGACGCCTCGGGGCTGGGCTCGGTCGCGATCACCAACCAGCGCGACACGGTGCTGCTGTGGGACCGCGAGACGCTGGGCTCCCCGCGGCCGGCGGTGGCCGGGCAGGACCGGCGTACGACGCAGGTGTGCGCGGCGCTGCGCGCAGCTGGCCACGAGACCCGGGTCGAGGAGCTGACGGGCCAGGGCCTCGAGCCCGGTCGAGCCGCTCCCGCCCTGGCCTGGCTGGCCGAGCACGAGCCGCGCACCTGGGCGCTGGTCGAGGAGGGCCGCTACGCCGTCGGCACGGTCGACTCCTACCTGGTGGCGCGGATGACCCGCGGCCTCGAGCACGTCACCGACGTCTCCAACGCCGCGCGCACGCTCCTGCACGACCTCGAGGGTGGCGGCTGGTCGGGCGAGCTGTGCTCGCTCTTCGGGGTGCCCGTGGACGCGCTGCCCGAGCTCGTGCCCAGCTGGGGCGGGGCCGCCACCACCGACCCGCGCGCCTTCCTGGGCGTGTCGCTGCCCGTCGCCGCCCTCGTCGCCGACCGGTCCGCGGCGCACCTCGGCCTGGGCTGCCTCGACGCCGGCGACGCCTCGTGGGACGACGCCGCGTCGAGCCTGCTGGTCACCACCGACCGGCGCCCGCTGCGCACCGCGCAGGTGCTCGCCACCGCCGCGTGGCGCTCCCCCGACGGCGCCGACACCTTCGCGCTGGAGGTCGCGTCGGGCGTCGACAGGTCCTCGGAGTGGCTGCCCGGCGTGCGCGAGGCGGCCCCCGAGCTCGCCTCGCTGCGCGTCGAGGACCGCGTCGACGACCGGCTCTGCCACGACCTGGGCGAACGGCTGGGTCTCGACGTGCGCCGCGCGAGCGCGCCCGACGCCACCCTGCGCGGCGCGGCCCTCCTCGCCCTCCGCCCCCGCTGACCCGGCCCATATCTGGCTCTTGTGACCCTTCCGTGGGTCGCTGAGCGTGGCCTGATGTGGCGCACGCCGTT
>NZ_JBDYKJ010000111.1:0-9205 GCF_040012395.1 Nocardioides sp. 31GB23
CCCGCCCCCCACGGCCCCCGTCTTCTCCCAGGACACCCTCTTCTGACGGCCGAGCAGCCACTTTCGCACCACCGAGCGGTCACTTTTGCACCATCGACCGGTCGGTTTCGCACCGTGTAGATCGCCTCGAAAAAGTTTTCGATCCGTCTGTGGAAAACGGGTTCTGACCTGGTGCTTTGTCGGTGGGTCCTGAGATACTTTACTCATGGCCACCACTGCGGCGCACCCCATCGGAGGTGCTGTCGCGCGGGTGCACGCCACCCTTGACGAGGTGGCTGGTACGCCGTTGTGGTCGATGAGCCAGGAGGCCACCGCGCAGACGTTGGTCGAGGTCTCTCGGGCCGAGGCCCGGTTGGTGGAGGTGCGCTCGCAGCTGTTGTCGCACGCCGAGACGGTGGCGGTGGCGGAGACGAACGCGTCGCCCTCGGTGGCGGTGTGGCACTCCAACGCCACCCGGTCGACGAAGCGGGAGTCGTTCCGCCAGGTCCGCCTCGCGGCGGGTCTGGATCGGTACGACCTGGTGCGGGAGGCACTGGGTCGCGGCGAGATGGTCGCGGAGCAGGCGTCGGTGATCTGCACCGCGTTGGACGAGCTGCCCGACGACCTGGACGCCGGCGTGCTGGAACAGGCGACCAAGGCGCTGGTCGCGTACGCAGAGGTCCACGACGCGAAGGCGCTGCGGGTGCTGGGCCGCCGGATCCTCGAGGTGGTGGCACCCGAGGTGGCTGAGGCGTGGGAGGCCGAGCAGCTGGACCGCGAGGAGCGGGAGGCGGAGAAGTCGGCGGTGTTCCGGATGCGTGAGGACGGGCACGGCCGGATCAAGGGATCGTTCACGGTGCCGCTGCTGGTCGGGCAGATGCTGGAGCGGGCGCTGCTGGCGTTCGCCGCCCCGAAGCACCAGATCGCCACCCGCACCGCCGACGGTGCGGACGAACAGGGTGAGCACGAGGAGCAGGCGCCGGTGCCGGTACGCCGCCCCACCGCGGAACGGCTCGGTGCCGCGTTCGTGGAGCTCGTCGAGCGCCTCGACCCCCACGACCTGCCGAAGGCCGGTGGTGTGAACGCGACCGTGGTGGTGACGATGACCCTCGACTCCCTCAAGGACGGCCTGGTGGCCGCGACGCTCGACACCGGCGACCGGATCAGCGCCGCGACCGCACGTCGGCTGGCGTGCGAGGCCGGCGTCGTCCCGGTCGTGCTGGGCGGGAAGAGTCAGCCTCTGGATGTGGGCCGTGCGAAGCGGTACTTCACCCCGGCTCAGCGGGTCGCGATGGGTATCCGTGACGGTGGTTGCACCGCGAAGGGCTGTGATGCCCCTCCGGCGATGTGCCACGCCCACCACGACGACCCGTGGTCCTGCCACGGCCACACCGACCTCGACCGCGGGCGGCTGTTGTGTCCCTACCACCATCGCCGGATCCATGATCCGGAGTACGAGAGCGACATCGGGGCTGACAACCAGGTCACCTTCCACCGACGAACCTAGGAGCACTCCGCTCCCCGGCGCCGTTGGTTGAGCAGCGAGGGCCGAAGGCTCGAGCGACGCCGAAACCCGGTGAGTCCATGGCGTACGGCGAACACGGTTGCGGTCTGCGAGTCACTCACGGGGTCTCGGCGTCGCTCGTCGCTAGCGCTCCTCCCTGCTCGACCAACGGTGCTGCGGTGCGCCGTTGGTTGAGCAGCGAGGGCCGAAGGCTCGAGCGATGCCGAAACCGGGTGAGCCCATGGCGTACGGCGGGTGGTTGCGGTGGGCCGGCCACTCACGGGGTCTCGGCGTCGCTCGTCGCTGGCGCTCCTCCCTGCTCGACCAACGACGGTGGTCACAGCCGTTGGTTGAGGAGGTTGCGCAGCAACCGTCTCGAAACCCGGCGACCCCATGGCGTACGGCGAGTGGTTGCGGCGGGCGGGCCACTCACGGGGTCTCGGCGTCGCTCGTCGCTGGCGCTCCTCGCTGCTCGACCAACGGGGGACGCTGGCGCTCCTGGCTGCTCGACCCACAGCGGGCTGCCCGTAGGGTGTCGGCCGTGCCCGACCCGAGCCCCGACCCCCGCCGTGTGGTCGCCGTGGTGGTGACGTTCAACCGGCTCGAGCTGCTGCAGCGGCTGGTGGCGCGGCTGCGCGAGGTGCCGGAGGTCGACGAGGTGCTCGTCGTCGACAACGCCTCCTCCGACGGCACCGGAGCCTGGCTGGCCGAGGCGGTCGCCGCGCCCGGGACGCCGCTGCGGGCCCGCACCCTCGAGCGCAACGTCGGTGGGGCCGGTGGCTTCCACGACGGGCTGGAGTGGGCCGTCGAGCGCGACGCCGACCTGGTCTGGCTGATGGACGACGACGGGCTGCCCGAGCCGGACTGCCTGGCCAGGCTCCTGGCCGAGGACGGGCTCGACTTCTGGGGGCCCCTGGTCGTCGACGAGGCCGACCCCGGCCGCCTGGTCTTCCCGATCCGGCTGCCCGGCGGGACCCGCGTGGTGCACCGCCTCGCCGACGTCGAGCGGGCCGGGGGAGCGCGCGGGCGCCTCGACGACATCGTCATCCCCTTCAACGGGGTGCTGGTCACCCGCGAGCTGGTCGAGCGCATCGGCTTGCCGCGCTCGGAGTTCTTCATCTGGGGCGACGACCACGAGTACCGGCTGCGCGCCGAGAAGGCGGGTGCGCGCATCGCGACCGTCACCGGCGCCCGCGTGCACCACCCCTCGGTCGGCGAGCTCGGCACCCCGATGATGGGCGGGCGCACCACCTACAACCACAGCCCCAGCGAGCTGAAGGCCTACTGCATGGCCCGCAACAACACCGTCAACCTGCGCGACTACCGCGGCTGGGCGCACGTGGCGATGTTCTGGGCCAAGACCGTGTGGTTCTACCTGCTCACCCGCCGCGACCCCGGCCGCGTCGCGCTCAGCGCCCGCGCTGCCCTGGCCGGCCTGCGCGGCGACTTCACCGGCCACGAGAGGTTCCTGCGATGAGCGAGACCACCGGCGTCGTGGTCGTCACCTACAACCGCGCCGACCTGCTCGAGCGGATGCTCGCCGGCCTGGGCGCCCTCGACCCCGCGCCCGAGCTGGTCGTGGTCGTCGACAACGCCAGCACCGACCACACCCCCGACGTGCTGGCCGCCTGCACGCTGCCGGGCCTGCAGGTGGTCCGCACGCCCGAGAACCTCGGCGGCGCGGGCGGCTTCCACCTCGGCACCCGCACGGCGTACGACGCCGGCGTCGACCGGATCTGGCTGATGGACGACGACGTGCTGCCCGCCCCCGACTGCCTCGGGGTGCTGCTGGCCACCGACGAGGACTGCCTGATGGCGGTGCGCGAGGACTCCCAGGGTCGGCTCTGCGAGAAGGCCGCGACCCGCTTCGACCTGCGCAACCCGCTGGCCATCAAGCCCAAGTCGAGGATGGTCGAGACCGACTGGGGGAGCCGGGACGCGATGCCCGAGCGGGTCGAGCTCGAGAACGTCGCCTTCGAGGGGTTCATGGTGCGCCGCGGCGTGCTGGAGCGCATCGGCCTGCCCGACCCGAGCTACTTCATCTTCTACGACGACGTCGACTTCGCGGTGCGCGCGCGGCGGGCCGGCTACCGCATCTGGGCGCTGCGCGACGCGGTGCTGGTGCGCCAGCTCGACTTCGACCAGCAGCACGACCTGGCCGGGTGGAAGGGGTACTACATGTACCGCAACCTCTTCGCCGTGCACCTGCGCTACGGCGAGAACGCCCTGGTGCGGCTCAAGCCCTGGCTGATCGCCCTGGCGGTCGTGGTGCTGAGCCCGGCGCGCGGGGGGCGGGCGGAGGCCGGCAACGTGATCCGGGCCATGCGCGCAGCGCGTGGGATGCGCCGGCTGCCGCCATCGTCCGTAGACTGACCGACCGTGCCAGCCCCTCACACTGACCCCGCCCAGCAGCCCGACCTCGTGGTCGTGGGCTCCGGCTTCTTCGGACTCACCGTCGCGGAGCGCTGTGCCAGCGAGCTCGGACTCAAGGTCCTCGTGCTCGAACGGCGCGACCACCTCGGTGGCAACGCCTACAGCGAGATCGACCCGGAGACCGGGATCGAGGTGCACAAGTACGGCACGCACCTCTTCCACACCTCCAACAAGCGGGTGTGGGAGTACGTCAACCGGTTCACCGACTTCACCGGCTACCAGCACCGGGTCTTCGCCAAGTACCAGGGACAGGTCTACTCCTTCCCGATGAACCTGGGCCTGATCAACCAGTTCTTCGGCAAGAGCCACACCCCCGACGAGGCGCGGGCGCTGATCGCCGAGCAGGCCAGCGAGATCGCCACCGAGGACGCCACGAACCTCGAGGAGAAGGCGATCAGCCTGATCGGCCGACCGCTGTACGAGGCGTTCGTCAAGGGCTACACCGCCAAGCAGTGGCAGACCGACCCGACGCAGCTCAGCGCCGACATCATCACCCGGCTGCCGGTGCGCTACACCTTCGACAACCGCTACTTCAACGACACCTACGAGGGCCTGCCGGTCGACGGCTACACCGCGTGGCTGACCCGGATGGCCGAGCACCCGAACATCGAGGTGCGCACCTCCACCGACTTCTTCGACGTCGCCGAGCAGTACAAGGGCAAGGTGCCGATCGTCTACACCGGCCCGGTCGACGAGTACTTCGACAACTCCGAGGGCCGGCTCTCGTGGCGCACCATCGACCTCGAGGCCGAGACCCTCGACGTCGACGACTTCCAGGGCACCGGGGTGGTCAACGCCAACGACCAGGACGTGCCGCACACCCGGGTGCTGGAGTTCAAGCACCTGCACCCCGAGCGCACCTACCTGCCCGGCAAGACGATCGTGGTCCACGAGTACTCCCGCTTCGCCGAGGAGGGCGACGAGCCGTACTACCCGGTCAACACCGCCGAGGACCGCGAGAAGCTGCTGAAGTACCGCGAGCTGGCCAAGGCCGAGCCGATGGTGCTCTTCGGTGGTCGCCTGGGCACCTACAAGTACCTCGACATGCACATGGCCATCGGCTCCGCGCTCTCGATGGTCGACAACAAGCTCGCCCCGCACTTCCGCGACGGCGAGACCCTGACCAGCGGAGGAGTCGACGCATGAGCACCACGACCACCCGGCTGCTGCAGCGCCAGGTGCTGCCCGTCGACCGCGACCTCGACGTGCTGCCGCTGTACGTCGACCCCGAGCCGGCCGTCCTCGACGCCGACAAGTACGAGGTCGGCAGCAACCGCCAGGCCCGCGAGCTCAACGTGGCCACCATGCGCAAGGGCGTCACCACGGGCGCCCAGCTGCACCCCGACCAGATCGTCTCGCGCACCGCGCTGAGCGTCCCCTCGGGCGACCGGCTCTCGTTCGGCACCTACTTCAACGCCTTCCCCGCCAGCTACTGGCGGCGCTGGAGCGTCGTCGAGGAGGTGCAGCTGAGCGTCACCGTCAGCGGCCGCGGCGCGAGCGTGATCGTCTACAAGTCGATGGCGCGCGGCAACAGCCAGCGCGTCGACACCGCCAGCACGGGCAGCGAGAGCGGCGGGACCTTCACCTTCGACCTCAGCCTCAAGCCCTTCGTCGACGGCGGCTGGTACTGGTACGACGTCGTGGCCGGCGACGACGAGGTCGTCGTGGAGTCCGCGGAGTGGACCGCGCAGGTGCCCGAGGACCGGGCGGCGCACGGCACCGTCGACCTGGTCATCACCACGATGAACCGCCCCGACTTCTGCGCCAAGCTGCTGCAGCAGGTCGGTGACGACGAGGCGCTGCGCCCCTACCTCGACTCCGTCATGGTGATGGAGCAGGGCAAGGACAAGGTCGTGGACTCCCCGGAGCTCCCCGCGGCCCGCGAGTCGCTCGGCGACCTGCTGCGCATCATCGAGCAGGGCAACCTCGGCGGCTCGGGCGGCTACGCCCGAGGCCAGCTCGAGTCGGTGCGCAAGGGCACCGCGACGTACGCGATGATGATGGACGACGACGTCGTCTGCGAGCCCGAGGGCATCATCCGCGCGATCACGTTCGGTGACCTGGCCCGGCGCCCCACGATCGTGGGCGGGCACATGTTCAACCTCTACTCCCGCAGCCGCCTGCACAGCTTCGGCGAGATCGTGCAGCCCTGGCGCTTCTGGTGGCAGTCGGCGCCCGGCGTCTTCAGCGACTGGGACTTCGCCTCGCGCAACCTGCGCTCGACCCGGTGGCTGCACCAGCGCATCGACGTCGACTTCAACGGCTGGTTCATGTGCCTGATCCCGCGCCGGGTGCTCGAGGACGTCGGGCTCTCGCTGCCGGTCTTCATCAAGTGGGACGACTCGGAGTTCGGGCTGCGCGCCAAGGCCGCGGGCTACCCGACGGTGACCTTCCCCGGCGCGGCGGTGTGGCACGTGCCGTGGACCGACAAGAACGACGCGCTCGACTGGCAGGCCTACTTCCACGTGCGCAACCGCTTCGTCGCGGCGCTGCTGCACTCGCCGTACCCGCACGGCGGCCGGATGATCCGCGAGAGCCGCAACCACCAGATCGCCCACCTCGTGGCCATGCAGTACTCGACGGTCGAGATCCGCCACCAGGCGCTGCTCGACGTGCTCGAGGGGCCGGGCACCCTGCACCGCGACCTGCCCACGAAGCTCGCCGAGGTCAACGCCACCCGCAAGCAGTTCACCGACGCGCAGCTGCAGGTCGACCCCGACGCCTTCGCGCCCGTACGCCGCAGCAAGCCGCCGCGCAAGGGCCGCGACGACTCGGCGGTGCCGGGCCGCCTGGCCACGCTGGTCAGCGCCGGGCTGCAGCCGATCCGCCAGCTCAAGAAGCCGCGCCCGCTCTCGCGCAGCCACCCCGAGGCCGAGATCCGGGCGATGGACGCCAAGTGGTACCGGCTGGGGCGCTACGACTCCGCGGTCGTCTCGATGAACGACGGCACCTCGGCCGCGCTCTACCGGCGCGACCCCGAGACCTTCCGCGAGATGATGGCCAAGACCGTGCAGATCCACGAGCGCCTGAAGCGCGAGTGGCCGCGCCTGGTCGAGGAGTACCGCGCCGAGCTCGGGCACATCACCTCGCCCGAGGCGTGGGAGGAGACGTTCCGGCCCTGGATGCAGGAACCGGCGGACACGGATGGCTGAGTCGACCCGCCCGCCGGCCGACCACGTCGTCGACGCCCCGCTCACCTCGCCGGCCGCCACGCAGGGGCTGCTCGAGGTCTTCCGGCACCGCTACCTGCTCAAGCTGCTGGTCCGGCGCGAGATCAGCGCCCGCTACTCCGGGTCGTTCCTGGGCCTGATCTGGTCCTACATCAACCCGCTGAGCCAGTTCCTGATCTACGTCTTCATCTTCACCCTGCTGCTGGGCCGCGACCGCACCGAGAACTTCGCGATCCACATCTTCACCGGCCTGATCGTCGTGCACTTCTTCACCGAGACGTTCAACGCCGGCACCCGCTCGATCGTGCGCAACAAGGCACTGATCCGGAAGATGTCCCTGCCCAAGGAGATGTTCCCGGTCGCCTCGATGCTCGTCTCGCTCTACCACGTGGCGCCGCAGCTGGTGATCCTGGTGATCGCGTGCGTGCCCTACGGGTGGACTCCCGACGTGCTCGGCATGCTGGCGCTGCTGCTGGCGCTGGGCATCATCATGCTGCTCGGCACCGCGCTCGCGCTGCTCTTCAGCGTCGCGAACGTCTACTTCCGCGACTTCGCCAGCGCCGTGGGCATCCTGACCAACTTCGTGCGCTTCAGCGTCCCGATGATCTACCCGTTCACGCTGGTCGAGGAGCGCTTCAAGGGCTTCGCGCAGTACTACCTCTACAACCCGCTCGCCGAGGCGGTGCTGCTCGTGCAGCGCGCCTTCTGGGTGGGCACGACCAACGACCCGGCGGCCACGGCCGCCACCGAGCTGCCCGACCACCTGTTCACCCGCGGCCTCGTCATGCTGGCGATCGCGGGCCTGGCGCTCGTCGTCGCCCAGCTGGTCTTCCGGTCGCTGGAGGACAAGATCCCGGAGCGGTTGAATTGAGCTACCCGTCCTCGACGTCCATCGTGGTGGAGAACGCCACGAAGGCCTTCACGCTGCGCTACCACCGCACCTTCAAGGAGGTGACGGTGGCCAAGATGCGCGGCCAGCAGATCAGCGACACCTTCAAGGCGCTCGACGACGTCTCCTTCACCGTCGAGCAGGGCGAGTCGATCGGCCTGATGGGCCTCAACGGCTCCGGCAAGTCCACGCTGCTCAAGCTGGTCAACGGCATCATGAAGCCCGACTCCGGCAAGGTGCTGACCCGTGGCCGGATCGCCGGGCTGATCGCCACCGGGGCGGGCTTCCACCCCCAGCTCACCGGCCGCGAGAACGTCTACCTCAACGCCGCGGTCTTCGGGATGAGCGAGCGCGAGACCAACCGCAAGCTCGACGAGATCATCGAGTTCGCCAGCATCGGCAAGCACCTCGACTCGCCCGTCGGCAACTACTCCTCGGGCATGTACGCCCGGCTCGGCTTCGCGGTGGCCATCAACGTCGACTGCGACATCTTCCTGGCCGACGAGGCGCTGGCGGTGGGGGACAAGCCCTTCAAGCGCAAGTGCCTGGAGAAGATGGAGGAGGTCCGCGACTCAGGGGCCACCGTCTTCTACGTCAGCCACGCCGCCGGCTCGGTGCGCCGCATGTGTGACCGGGTCCTGGTCCTCGAGGACGGCCGGCTCGGCTTCGACGGCGGGGTCGACGAGGGCATCAAGTACGTCAAGTACGACTCCGACGACGAGGACAAGGACGACGACGAGCTCGGCGCCGACATCTGAGCCGCAGCACCGCAGACGCCGACCCGGCTCGTGTGAACGAGCCGGGTCGGCGTTCCTGCGTCTCGTTGGTTGAGCAGCGAGGGCCGAAGGCTCGAGCGTCGCCGAAACCGGGTGGGTCCATGGCGTACGGCGAGCACGGTTGCGGTCTGCGAGTCACTCACGGGGTCTCGGCGTCGCTCGTCGCTGACGCTCCTCGCTGCTCGACCAACGGTGTCGTTGGTTGAGGAAGGCGCGCAGCGCCTGTCTCGAAACCGGGTGGGTCCATGGCGTACGGCGAGCACGGTTGCGGTCTGCGAGTCACTCACGGGGTCTCGGCGTCGTTCGTCGCTGGCGCTCCTCCCTGCTCGACCAACGGCGGCGTCGCTCGTCGCTGGCGCTCCTCGCTGCTCGACCGGCGGTGTCGTTGGTTGAGGAAGGCGCGCAGCGCCTGTCTCGAAACCGGGTGGGTCCATGGCGTACGGCGAGCACGGTT
>NZ_JBDYKJ010000112.1:0-9185 GCF_040012395.1 Nocardioides sp. 31GB23
GCCAGCAGCGGCACGGTGAAGGACCCCTTGATCCGGCCGTGGCCGTCCTCGCGCATCCGGAACACCGCCGACTTCTCCGCCTCACGCTCCTCGCGGTCGAGCTGTTCGGCCTCCCACGCCTCGGCCACCTCCGGTGCCACGACCTCGAGGATCCGGCGCCCCAGGACACGGAGCGCCTTCGCGTCGTGGACCTCCGCGAACGCCACCAGCGACTTCGCCGCCTGCTCCAAGATCGACGGCTCGAGGTCATCAGGCAGCTCATCCAACGCCGCGCAGATCACCGACGCCTGCTCCGCCACCATCTCGCCGCGACCCAGCGCCTCCCGCACCAGGTCGTACCGATCCAGACCCGCCGCCAGACGCACCTGGCGGAACGAGTCCCGCTTCGTCGACCGCGTCGCGTTGGAGTGCCACACCGCCACCGACGGCGACGCATTCGTCTCCGCCACCGCCACCGTCTCGGCGTGGGCGAGGGTCCGCGACTTCAGCTCGACCACCCTCGCCTCGAGCTGCGCAATGTCGACCAACGCCTCCGCCGTCGCTGCCTGGCTCATCGACCAGGTCGGCACCTCGGCGAGCTCGTCGAGCAGCGAGTGCATGCGCGCGAGCGCCCCGTTGATGGGGTGCGCCGCGGTGGTGGACATGAGTGAAGTATCTCAGGGCCCACCGACAAAGCACCAGGTCAGAAGCCGTTTTCCACAGGCAGATCGAAACTTTTTTCGAGACAATCGCGTCGGTTCGTAAGCGACTGGTCGATGGTGCGAAAGTGACCGCTCGGCGACTTGGGCGTGTGACGGGTGGGGCCGCATACTTCCCGCTCGTGACTACCGCGACGCAGTCCTCTCGCCCCGCACTCGGCCCAGGCTGGTCCACCCTCTCCCAGGCCTTGGTGGCCCTCCTCGGGCTGGCCCTGCTGGGCAACCTCCTCAACGGCGCTTTCTCGTTCTGGGCCTGGCGGACCTTCAGTGGGTGGGTCGACGAGCCCGCCGCCGTCGACCTGGGGCAGGCCACGGCGTACGACGCGGGCACCGCGGTCGCCGCACTGGTGCTGACTCTCGTCCACCTCACCGTGCTGGTGCTGATGATCACCTGGCTGTTCCAGGCCCACCGCAGCGATCGGATGGACCCGTCGCGGCTCGAGCACAGGTCCGGCTGGGCGATCGGCGGGTGGTTCGTGCCGTTCCTCAACCTGGTGCGGCCCTACCAGGTGGTCGAGGACGTGCGGGTGGCGAGCCAGAGCACCCTCGGTCGCCAGTCCGACGTCGTCCTGGCGTGGTGGCTCAGCGTGGTCGGCGCCTCGATCGCCGGACGCGTCACCGCTGCCCTGGTCAGCGGGGCCGGCGCCTCGGACTCCGAGACCATCTCCGCCATCGCCTCGGCCAACCTGTCCGACGTGGTGGGGTCGGTCCTGTGGGTCGCCGCCGCGGTCCTCGGCATCCTGGTGGTCAGGAGCACCACCCGGCTGGTGGAGCAGTCGCCGCACGTCCCGGCCTCTGCAGCTGCCTGATCAGCCCTCGCCCGCGCGGCGCCGCGCGGCCACCGCGACGGCGGCGCGGCCGCGCAGCCCGCGGGGCAGCGCGAAGGTGCCGACGGGGGCGTCGGCGTCGGCGAAGCGGTACTTGTAGTCCTCGTCGCCGCGCAGGAACCGGAACTCCCGGGCGCCCTGCTCGAGCGCGTCGCGCACCGCGTGCACCAGCAGCACGAACCCGACGGAATCGCGGTCCATGCCGGGGTCACGGCCGAACTGGTAGCAGTAGACGTCGGGGCCGAAGGCGAAGGTGAGCAGCGAGGAGACGCAGCGGCCGTCGACGTCCATCGACCACAGCCGCAGCCACCCGCGCTCCAGCGCCAGCGCGGCGAAGGCGCGGGTGAAGCGGTGCTGGCGGGGGTCGAGCAGGGGGCTGTCGCCCTCCCACCGGGCCGCGTGCAGCGCGAACAGCGCGTCGAGGTCCGCCTCGAGGGTCTCGGCGGTGGCCAGGCGCACCACCACGTCGTGGTCGCGCTCGAGGGTGCGGGGCTTGCGGTTGACCTGGCCGCGGAAGTTCTTGCTCTTCGAGGCCAGCCACGACTCCCACGTCTGGTCCGCCGCGAAGCGCAGCACCGGGCTGACCTCGGTGCTGATGGCGCGCGCCCCCAGGGGCTCCCACCAGGGCTGCGCGACCGGGCAGTCCTGCAGCAGCACCACGTCGGCCGGCAGGTCCCCGCGCTCCAGCGCGGCGCGCAGCAGGGGAGCGGCGCGCGGCAGGTCCCCGGGGGCGCACACCGGCCCGAGCAGGTCGGCGGGGCCGTGGCCGATCCAGCGCACCTGGCGCAGCCCCCGCCCGCGCACGTGCAGCGGGAGCACCACCCGGGGATCGGCCGGGTCGTCGACCAGCACGTGCGGGGTCGCGCCGTCGGCGTACTCGGCCCACCAGGTGCTGGCCCAGGCGTGGGTGGCGAAGAGGTTGCGCGCCGCCAGTGCGAGGGCGTCCCAGGTCGCGGGTTCCGGTCCTCCGAGGGGCAGCACGGCGTGAGTCTAGGGGGGAGGCACCGCATAGGGTGGCGGCGCCATGGACGCCCTGGACCTGTACGACGAGCACGCGCGCGAGCGCCTGGTGCCCGAGCCCCCGAAGCGGGTCGACGCGCCCGAGCGCACGCCCTTCGAGCGCGACCGCGCCCGCGTGGTGCACGCCGCGGCCTCCCGTCGGCTGGCGGCCAAGACCCAGGTGGTCGGCCCGCAGAGCGACGACTTCGTGCGCAACCGGCTGACCCACAGCCTCGAGGTGGCCCAGGTCGCGCGCGACCTGTCGCGGGCGCTGGGCAGCCTGCCCGACATCGCCGAGACCGCCGCGCTGGCCCACGACCTGGGCCACCCGCCGTTCGGGCACAACGGCGAGCGGGTGCTGGCCGAGCTCAGCGGGGCCTGCGGCGGGTTCGAGGGCAACGCCCAGACGCTGCGGCTGCTGACCCGGCTCGAGGCCAAGACCATCGACGCCGAGGGCCGATCGGTCGGGCTGAACCTGACCCGGGCCACCCTCGACGCATGCACGAAGTACCCGTGGGCCCGGGGTGCCGCCGAGGCCCCCAGCGGCGTGCACGCCGACGGCTCGCCGCGCGAGGTGCACAAGTTCGGCGTCTACGAGGACGACCTGCCGGTCTTCGACTGGATGCGCGCGCCGGTGCCGGGCTCCGGCGCACGCCGCTGCCTCGAGGCGCAGGTGATGGACCTGGCCGACGACGTCGCCTACTCGGTGCACGACGTCGAGGACGGCACCGTGGCGGGCCGCGTCGACCTGACCGACCTCGACACCGCCGCGGTCTGGGCCACGGTGCGCTCCTGGTACGAGCCGGGCGCCGACGACGACGTGCTCGACGAGGTGCTCGCCGGGCTCCGCTCGGTCGGCTCGTGGCCCGCCACGGCGTACGACGCCTCCCGGCGCAGCCTGGCCGCGCTCAAGAACCTCACCAGCGACCTGATCGGCCGCTTCTGCGGCGAGGTGCAGGCCGCGACCTTCGCCGCCGCCGACGGCCCCTTCGTCCGCTACCGCGCCGACCTCGTGGTGCCCGAGCGCACCCGCCTGGAGATCGCGGTGCTCAAGGGGGTCGCGGCCCACTACGTGATGCAGGCCGAGGACCGGATCGCGGTGATGGTGCGCCAGCGCGAGCTCGTCGCCGAGCTGGTCGCGCTGCTGCTCGACCAGGGCCCCGATGCCCTCGACCGGCCCTTCGCCGACGACTGGCGCGAGGCCGGCGACGACGCCGGTCGGCTGCGCGTGGTCGTCGACCAGGTCGCCTCGCTCACTGACGCCAGCGCCGTGGCGCGCTGGGAGCTGCTGCGCGCCCGCGGCTAGCCTCGCGACATGAGCGAACAGCGTGACCGGCTCGTCTGGCTGCCCTTCGACCCCGCCGAGCTCGGCGAGGTGCCGAGCGGGCTGCGCTACGAGGTCGTCGATCCGCGCGAGCACGTGCCCGACTCGGTCGGCGACGTCGCGTTCTACGTGACGCCCTACGCCATGGGCCCGCAGGTGGGCGACGTGCTGGAGCGGATGAGCGGCCTCGAGGTGGTCCAGACGCTCAGCGCCGGCGTCGACAACGTGCGCAGCCGGGTGCCCGAGGGCGTCACCCTGTGCAACGGCCGCGGCATCCACGACACCTCGACCGCCGAGCTGACCCTGACGCTCGTCCTCGCCGCGCTGCGTGACGTGCCCGGCATGGTGCGCGACCAGGGCCAGCGCCGGTGGCACACCCGGTGGCGGCCCTCGCTGGCCGACAAGCAGGTGCTCCTGGTCGGGTACGGCGCGATCGGCCAGGCGATCGAGGACCGGCTGCTGCCCAACGAGTGCGAGGTCGTGAAGGTCGCCCGCACCGCCCGCGAGACCGGCCGGGGCCACGTGCACGGCTTCGACGAGCTCGCCGACCTGGTGCCCAGCGCCGACGTCGTGGTGCTGATCGTGCCGCTCACCGAAGAGACCCGCGGCCTGGTCGACGCCGACCTGCTGGCCCGGATGAAGGACGGCGCGCTGGTCGTCAACATGGCCCGCGGCCCGGTCGTGGTCACCGCCGACCTGCTGGCCGAGCTGCACGCCGGGCGCCTCCTGGCGGCCGTCGACGTCGTCGACACCGAGCCGCTGCCCGCCGACGACCCGCTGTGGGACGCGCCCGGGCTCCTGGTCTCCCCGCACGTCGGCGGAGCCACCTCGGCGATGTGGCCGCGGGCCCACCGGCTGGTGCGCGAGCAGCTCGAGAGGTACGCCGCGGGGGAGCCCCTCCACAACCAGATGACGGGCGAGTACTGAGCGCGCCCGCCCGCCCGTAGGATCGCCGACGTGGTGGGCAGGATTCGCGAGCAGAGCATCGCCGAGGTGCGCGAGAAGGCCCGTATCGACGAGGTCGTCTCGCAGTACGTGACCCTGCGCAACGCCGGTGGCGGGTCGATGAAGGGGCTGTGCCCCTTCCACGACGAGAAGTCCGCGTCCTTCCACGTCACCCCCTCCCGCGGCTTCTTCCACTGCTTCGGCTGCCAGGAGGGCGGCGACGTCATCAGCTTCGTGATGAAGATCGACGGGCTCTCCTTCGGCGAGGCCGTCGAGCGGCTGGCCGACAAGTCCGGCGTGGCGCTGATGCGCGACGAGGGCGACGGCACCTACGAGAAGCCCAAGGGCCCGCAGCGCGGCCGGCTGATCGAGGCGAACAAGGCGGCGCAGGCCTGGTACGCCGACCAGCTCGGCACGCCCGACGCCCTCGTGGCCCGCCAGTTCCTCGACGAGCGCGGCTTCGACCAGGCCGCGGCGCAGACCTTCGGCGTCGGCTTCGCCCCCCGCGACGGGGAGGCGCTCTTCAAGCACCTGCGCCAGAAGGGCTTCAGCGTCGACGAGCTGACCACCGGCGGGCTGGTCGCGGTCGGCCGCTCGCCGTACGACCGGTTCCGCGGCCGGCTGCTGTGGCCGATCCGCGACGCCTCCGGCGACACCATCGGCTTCGGCGCCCGGCGGATCTTCGACGACGACCGCATCGACGCGAAGTACCTCAACACCTCCGAGACCCCGATCTACAAGAAGAGCCAGGTGCTCTACGGCATCGACCTGGCCCGCCGCGAGATCGGTCGCTCCAGCCAGGCCGTGATCGTGGAGGGCTACACCGACGTGATGGCCTGCCACCTCGCCGGGGTCGGCACCGCGGTCGCCACCTGCGGCACCGCCTTCGGCGACGACCACGCCAAGGTGCTGCGCCGCTTCCTCAACGACCACGAGGAGTTCCGCGGCGAGGTGATCTTCACCTTCGACGGTGACGCCGCCGGGCAGAAGGCCGCGCTGCGCGCCTTCGGCGGCGACCAGAACTTCGTCTCCCAGACCTACGTGGCCGTCGAGCCCGGTGGGATGGACCCCTGCGACCTGCGCATCCAGCAGGGCGACGCCGCGGTGCGGGAGCTGGTCGCGCGGCGGGTGCCGCTCTACCGCTTCGTGCTCTCCAACGTGGTCTCCCGCTTCGACCTCGACCGGGCCGACGGCCGGGTCGACGCGCTGCGCGAGGGCGCCAGGCTGGTCACGAGCGTGCGCGACAAGTCGAAGGTCGACGCCTTCGCCCGCGAGCTGGCGCAGATGGTCGGCACCGACCCCGACGAGGCCCGCTCCGAGGTGCGTCGGGCGGGCGCGCGAGGCCCCCAGAAGTCGGGTCGGCCCGACCGGCGCGACTCCGCGAGCACGAGCTCAGGGGGCCCAGGGGGCCCAGGAGGCACGGGGGAGGCGCCGGCTCCGGTGCGCCAGGCGCTGCCCGACCTGCGCGACCCGCGCTTCGAGCTCGAGCGCGAGACCCTCAAGCTGGTCGTGCAGCACCCGATGGCCATCGGGCGCAGCACCGCCGACATCGGCCCCGACGACTTCACCCACCCCACCTACCGGGGCGTGTGGGCGGTCGTGGCCGCGGCGGGCGGCCCGGCCGCCGGCGCCGGCGACCCCGGCTGGGCCGGGCGGCTGCGCGATGCCACCACCGACCCCGACGTGCTGGCCGCGATCTCGATGCTGGCCGTCGAGCCGCTGCTGACCGACAAGGAGCCCGACGCGGCGTACGTCGGCCACCACGTGCTGCGCCTCCTCGAGCTGACCGCCGCGCGACGGATCACCGAGGTGAAGTCGCGGCTGCAGCGCACCAACCCGGTCGAGGACCCCGAGTCCTACAACCGGATGTTCGGCGAGCTGGCGGCGCTCGAGCAGCACCGCCGGGCGCTGCGCGACCGGGTGGTGGGCACATGAGGTTCTCGTTGCCCGGCTCCGGCCGGCCCGACCTCGACGTCGCGCGCGGCGAGCGGCTGCTGGCCTGGGCCGAGACCGACGACGCCGTGGCCGGAGGCACCCGCGACGCCCTCTACCTGTCGCTGCACGGCGGCCCGGTGCGCCGGCTGCCGTGGGAGCAGGTCGAGGCGGCCGACTGGGACGCCGAGACCGGGACCCTGCGCGTCAGCGAGCTCGGCTCGTGGGGCGAGGAACGTGTCGAGCACCGGGTCGAGCTGCAGGGCGCCACCCGGCTCCTCGAGCTGGTCCGCGAGCGGGTGACGGCCAGCGTGGTCTACCAGCACCAGGTGCGGGTGGCGCCCCGGCGGCACCTGCGCGTGGTGGCGCGTCGGGCTCCCTCGGGGCGCGAGGAGCTGCGCTGGTTCTTCGAGTACGACGAGGGCGTGGACCCCGCCGACCCGGCCGTCCGGGAGGTTGCCCAGGAGGCGCTCACGGCGGCTCGGCAGCAGGTCGAGGGCCGCTAGGGACCTCGATTTCTCACGCCACGAGCGCCTTGCTACTGTGTGCGCGCTGCACCGATCCCCTGTAGCTCAACTGGCAGAGCATTCGACTGTTAATCGGAGGGTTGTTGGTTCGAGTCCAACCGGGGGAGCAAGCAGAACGGCCCGTGACCTGCGGAAACGCAGATCACGGGCCGTTTCGCACTTTGTTTGCATCGGCTATGCATCGTTCGCGGTCGCTCGCCGTGGCATCGAGATGCTGACAGGAGCTGCCGCCCGCCTGCTGACCCGAGTAGCGAAACCCTGCTTTCCTGCCCCTTGAAGGTCCGTGAGCGGGCGCGCGGCGACGTAGGCCGAGAGGGTGGCGTGTCGGCAACGCTCGAAAATGAGGCGATCCGACGTTCGAAAGTGGCGTTTCTCGTGCAGTGCATCCAGTCCGTCGCGCCGGGGCGTGGATCGATCCGCGGGCGTGAAGCCGGGCGTTCGCTTCGGTCCGCAGCGGGAGAGACGGCTCAGTTCTCGGCCGTTGCCGACAGTTGCGACGGCGATGACCGCCTCGCAGCACGTGGTGACATCAACCGCCCGCTCATGCCGATGAGCGGACGCGCTGGTGCTCGCTGCTTAAGGCTGTTCCAGGAGGAGGCGCCGCACCCGATCAGGGGTATCCTTCAGCGAAGTCACCGAGACTTGGAGCAAGCCATGTTGACGACGTCTCGTCGCCTCTTCGTCGCCGCATTGCTTACGCCTATAGGGATGAGCGCGTGCAGCACGCCCGACGCCGATGGCCGTTCTCACGATGCTCGCCCGTCGCGGTCTTCTAGTGGCTTGCAACAAAGCCACGACATCACGTGCGCAAAGGAACTGCGTGGGCACTGCATGGTGCCGCTTGCGAACACGCCTGACATCACGTGCGCAAAGGAACTGCGTGGGTACTGCATGTTACGGGTTCCGGACACGCGTCCTCGCAGGCGCTGAGGACAGGCCGACGCGCTGATCTGATCCGCGTTGAGGGCGGAGCCCGATGATGCCGCGAGGTAGTGCGCGATCCTACCGATGTCAGGGCGGAGCTGTGCTCTCACCCGGTCAACGCTGTGCGTCTTGCCGTGGACCACGCCACCTCAACGCAACGGCGATGAGGAACGTCGATGCCCCCAGGATGCTGGCTACGGCGCGCGAGCGCCACTAGAAAGCTCGAAGACCGGCCGGCTTGGAACAGCAGGAATGATGCGAGGAGCAGAATCGCCCCGACGGTCGCCAGTGCACGGAACCGCTTGAACTCTGTTGATGGTGTGCCAGACAAGTTGGCTCCCCTCGTCGTGGGCCGCGCGGACCCCGAAGGTAGCAACACCGGGCCGGCCAGGCCGCTGGTGGTGCGCGGTCGTGCCGATGGTCGGGCGCTTGCTACGACCGCTCTGGCGGCCCAATGAGGGGTATTCGCTGCACTTCGCGCCCGGCTTGGTCCAGGCCCACAAGAGCAGTCACGTCTTCGATCGCGGGCCGAACCAGGACGAAGATGCGCAGCGCGTCCCCGCCCGCTGTCGCTTCGACAGGGAATGCAGCCGTTGACGCCTCGGAGTGTCGGGCGTCGTCGTGACTCTCTGCACGCACAGTCCGGATACGAGAGGTGGTGAGCCCGTACAGGTAGTAGTTTCCCTCTCCAGGTGTTAGCCCACCGCCGAACCCGATTTCAGTCGTCCCGGGGACGTCGAACCCGGACCCGCTCTCGCGCTCGGCCCCGTTCACGAAGAGGGCCAGGTGGTGTGGATACCCCCGCTCGCCTTCAGGCGCGTAGCGGAGCGTCCAGGGCTCCCCATCCGGGGCAACGCCCTTCGCCACAACGACAGTCCGGACTTCGCTCATTCGGTCAGCCTTCCAGAGAACTGAGGCAGTAGCGTCCGCCTCTGCCGCGTAGCGTGCGCGTCGGCGCGCGCTCATCTGCCGCAACGAGGCGCTCGTGCGATGAGCCCCCGCGCGTGGA
>NZ_JBDYKJ010000113.1:0-8933 GCF_040012395.1 Nocardioides sp. 31GB23
AGGACGACCAGCACCCCCGCGCCCAACCCCGCCCACCCCCACCACCACCCTCACCACCACGGCAGCCCGTGCCGACGACGGCACCACCCGGGTCGTGCTCCCCATCGAGGACTGCCGCGGCTGCCGGGTGCAGGTCTACTCCGGCCTGGCCACCGACGACCCGGCCGAGCCGCGGCTGTGGGCCTCGCTGGAGAAGCGGGTCCGCGACGGCAAGGTCGCCTTCGCGGTTCCGCACTCGCGCACCCCCGGCATGCAGGTCGTGGTCCGTGCGCCCTGGGAGGGCCACACCGGCTACGACACGAACGTCGTCTTCCGCTACGCCGGCCACGGCGCCGGCGACGTGGTCGACACCGAGGTCGCCGCCACCAGGAACAGGGCCAGCAGCTGCTTCGAGGGCACCTCGCGCGACAAGGTCACCCTGCCCGTCGTCGTACGACGCGTGCAGGTGCCCGGCGTGCACGGGCCCGTCGCGGGCACCCTGGCGCACCTGGAGACCACCACGCCGTGGCTCTCGCCGATGCGCCGCGCCCACGAGGGCGTGCTGGGCCAGCAGGACGTCACCGTGTGCCGGTGAGACCCTCCGCCCGGCCGGCGGCGCCCACCACTAGGCTCCAGCCATGGGCAAGCAGGAAGACTTCGTACTCCGTGCGCTCGAGGAGCGCGACGTCCGGTTCGTGCGGTTGTGGTTCACCGACGTGCTGGGCTCGCTGAAGTCGGTGGCGGTCGCCCCGGCCGAGCTCGAGAACGCCTTCGACGAGGGCATCGGCTTCGACGGCTCGGCGATCGAGGGCTTCGCGCGGGTCTTCGAGGCCGACATGCTCGCCAAGCCCGACCCCTCGACGTTCCAGATCCTGCCCTGGCGCGAGGAGGGCCCGGCCACGGCGCGGATGTTCTGCGACATCGAGATGCCCGACGGCACCCCGTCGTACGCCGACCCGCGCCACGTGCTCAAGCGCACCTTGAGCAAGGCGGCCGAACAGGGCTTCGCCTTCTACACCCACCCCGAGATCGAGTTCTACCTCTTCAAGGGGCTGCCGGGCGCCGGCGACGAGCCGGTGCCTGTCGACCGCACCGGCTACTTCGACCACACCGCGCAGTCGGAGGGCGCCGACTTCCGCCGCGAGGCGATCACGATGCTGGAGTCGATGGGCATCTCGGTGGAGTTCAGCCACCACGAGGCCGGCCCGGGCCAGCAGGAGATCGACCTGCGCTACGCCGACGCGCTGACCACCGCCGACAACATCATGACCTTCCGCACGGTGATCCGTGAGGTGGCGCTGAGCCAGGGCATCTGGGCCAGCTTCATGCCCAAGCCGTTCACCACCCACCCCGGCTCGGGCATGCACACCCACCTCAGCCTCTTCGAGGGCGACGAGAACGCCTTCTACGAGGCCGGGGCCCAGTACCAGCTCTCCGCGACCGGGCGCCGCTTCATCGCCGGCATCCTGCACCACGCCCCGGAGATCTCGGTGGTCACCAACCAGTGGGTCAACTCCTACAAGCGGATGATGTTCGGCGGCGAGGCGCCCTCCTACATCTGCTGGGGCCACAACAACCGCTCGGCGATGATCCGGGTGCCGATGTACAAGCCCCTCAAGGGCCAGTCGACCCGGGTCGAGCTGCGCACCATCGACGCGGCCTGCAACCCCTACCTGGCCTACGCCGCGGTCCTGGCGGCCGGCATGAAGGGCATCGAGGAGGGCTACGACCTGCCCCGCGAGGCCGAGGACGACGTGTGGTCGCTGACCGAGCGTGAGCGCACCAGCCTCGGCATCAAGCCGCTGCCCAAGAACCTCAACGACGCGATCAGCGTCGCCGAGGACTCCGAGCTGCTGGCCGAGACCCTCGGCGAGCAGGTCTTCGACTTCTTCCTGCGCAACAAGCGCGCCGAGTGGGACGAGTACCGCGGCCAGGTCTCCGCCTTCGAGCGCGACCGCATGCTGCCGGTCCTCTGAGCGTGCCGCGCCCACCCCGGGTGCTGGTGGTCCAGCACGAGGACGACTGCCCGCCGGCCCTGGTCGGCGGGTGGCTCGCCGAGGCCGGGTGCGAGCTCGAGGTGTGCCGCCCGTACGCCGGCGACGCGCTGCCCGCCGACCCCGCGGCGTACGACGCGCTGCTGGTGCTGGGCGGCTCGATGGGCGCCGACGAGGACGCCGACCACGCCTGGCTGGGCCCCACCAAGCTGCTGCTGCGCGAGGCGGTGGGCGCCGAGGTGCCGACCCTGGGCATCTGCCTGGGCCACCAGCTGCTGGCCAGCGCGCTGGGTGGGCGCGTCGAGGTCAACCCGCGCGGGCGCACCGTCGGCCTGGTGCCGGTGGAGTGGACCGACGACGCCGCCGACGACCCGCTGGTCGGCGCGCTGGCCACCGCGCGGCGCGGCGTGCACTGGAACAACGACGTGGTCACCGAGCTGGCGCCGGGCGCGCTGGTGCTGGCCCGCACCCCGCAGGGCGACGTCGAGGTGGTGCGCCACGGCCCGGCCGCCTGGGGCGTGCAGCTGCACCCCGAGGTCGACGCGGCGGTCGTGGCCCGGTGGGCGGCCTCCGACGACAAGCAGGCGCCCGGCGTCGACACCGCCGCCGAGGTGGCCCGCGTCGACGCGGCCCGCCCCGAGCTCGACGAGGCCTGGGCCCCGCTCGCGCTGTCCTTCGCGCGGCTGGTCGGGGAGCGAGCCCTCCGGTGAGCCGGCCGGCGACCACGAAGGGCCAGCTGCTGCGGCTGGGCTTCAGCGACGCCGAGAAGTCGCTGCAGCGGCTCGACGAGGTCGGCCCGGCCGCTCCCGCGCTGCTGCCGCTGCTGGCCCGCACCGCCGACCCCGACCACGCCGTCGCGGGCCTGGTGCGACTGCTCGAGGCGGCCGGCGACGACGCCGCGCAGCTGCTCTCCCGGGTGGGCGACGACGAGGGCCTGGCCACCAGGCTCTTCGCGGTGCTCGGGGCCAGCGAGGCGCTCAGCGACCACCTCGCGCGCCACCCCGAGCAGTGGCGCGAGCTCGACGACCCGACGCTGGAGTGCAGCCGCCCGGCGGCGTACGCCGTGCGCGAGGCGGTGCTGCGCGCCCTGGGCGCCGACCCGGCCGACGCGGTGCCGGTGGCGCAGGGCGACGACGCGGCGCTGGTCGACGTGCTGCGCGTGGAGTACCGCCGGGTGCTGCTGCGGCTCGCCGCGCGCGACCTGGCCCACGGCGCCGGCGTCGACGACGTGGCCGCCGAGCTCTCCGACCTGGCGGCCGCGACCCTCGAGGGCGGGCTGGCGATCGCGCGCCAGCGGATGGGCGACAAGGCGCTGCTGGCCCGGCTGGGCGTGGTCGCGATGGGCAAGTGCGGCGCGCACGAGCTCAACTACGTCTCCGACGTCGACGTCATCTTCGTCTACGAGCCGGCCGACGAGAGCGGCGACGACCACGCCGCCAACCGCGCCGCCTCCCAGCTGGCCGCCCACCTGATGCGGATCTGCTCCGAGCCCACCGCCGAGGGCGAGATCTGGCCGGTCGACGCCAACCTGCGCCCCGAGGGCAAGTCGGGCCCGTTGGTGCGCACCCTGGCCAGCCACCAGGGCTACTACGAGAAGTGGGCGAAGACCTGGGAGTTCCAGGCGCTGCTCAAGGCCCGTCCGGTCGCCGGCGACATCGAGCTGGGCCGGGCGTACGTCGAGATGGTCGCGCCGATGGTCTGGAGCGCGGCCGAGCGCGACGGGTTCGTCGAGGACACCCAGGCCATGCGCCGCCGGGTGCTCGACCACATCCCCGCCAAGGAGGCCGAGCGCCAGCTCAAGCTGGGCGCCGGCGGGCTGCGCGACGTGGAGTTCGCGGTCCAGCTGCTGCAGATGGTGCACGGGCGCGCCGACGAGACGATCCGCGCGCCCACGACCCTCAGCGCGCTGGCCGACCTGACCCGGGGCGGCTACATCGGCCGTGAGGACGGCGAGCAGCTGCACGACGCCTACGCGTTCCTGCGCACCCTCGAGCACCGCATCCAGCTGCACCGGCTGCGGCGCACCCACGTGATCCCCGACGACACCGAGGCGCTGCGCCGCCTCGGGCGCAGCATGGGACACCTCAAGAGCTCCGTCGACGCGCTGCGCAAGGAGCTCGAGCACCACCGGCGCGAGGTGCGCCGACTGCACCAGAAGCTCTTCTACCGCCCGCTGCTGGCCGCGGTGGCCCAGCTGCCCGGGGAGCAGGCCCGGCTCTCGCCGGAGGCCGCCCGCGACCGCCTGGCCGCGCTGGGCTACGCCGACCCGCGTGCCGCGCTGCGCCACCTCGAGGCGCTGACCAGCGGCGTGACCCGCTCGGCCAACATCCAGCGCACCCTGCTGCCGGTGCTGCTCGAGTGGTTCGCCGACGGCCCCGACCCCGACGCCGGCCTGTTCGGCTTCCGGCGGATCTCCGAGGCGCTGGGCGAGACGCCGTGGTACCTCACCACCCTGCGCGACGAGGGCGAGGTGGCCCAGCGGCTCGCGCGGGTGCTCTCCACCTCGCGCTACGCCACCAGCCTGCTGGAGCGCGAGCCGCAGGGCGTGCGGATGCTGGGCCAGTCGCTGGCCCCGATGGACGCCGAGTCGCTGACCGCCGAGATGCGCGCGGCCGCGGCGCGGCGCGACGACGCCGAGAAGGCGGTGCGGGCGGTGCGCGCGGTGCGCCGGCGCGAGCTGTTCCGCATCGCCTCCGGCGACCTGCTCGGGCTCACCGACGTCGAGGACGTCGGAGCCGGTCTCTCCCGCCTCACCGACGCCACGCTCGAGGTGACCCTCGAGGTGGTGGGCGAGTCGGTGCGCCGGGCCAAGGGCCTCGACCGGGCCCCGACCCGGATGGCGATGGTCGCGATGGGCCGCTACGGCGGCTTCGAGCTGTCCTACGGCTCCGACGCCGACGTGCTGTTCGTGCACGAGCCGGTCAGCGGCGCCGACGGCCACGAGGCGGCGACGTACGCCCAGGCGGTCGCCAACGAGCTGCGCCGGCTGCTGGCGCTGCCGGGTACCGACCCGGCCCTGGTCGTCGACGCCGACCTGCGCCCCGAGGGCAAGCAGGGGGCGCTGGTGCGCACCCTCGAGTCCTACGCCGCCTACTACGAGAAGTGGTCGGCGGTCTGGGAGGCGCAGGCGCTGCTGCGCGCCGACGCCGTGGTCGGCGACCCCGACCTGTGCCGGCGCTTCCAGGAGCTCGTCGACCCGCTGCGCTACCCCGAGGGCGGCATCAGCGAGGACGACGTGGTCGAGGTGCGCCGCATCAAGGCCCGCGTCGACGAGGAGCGGCTGCCGCGCGGGGCCGACCGCAAGACCCACCTCAAGCTGGGTCGCGGCGGGCTCGCCGACATCGAGTGGACCGTGCAGCTGCTGCAGATGCGCTACGCCGGCCAGGTGCCGGGGCTGCGCACCTCGCGCACCCTGCCGGCCCTGGCCGCCGCCCAGGAGGCGGGGCTGCTGGCGGCCGAGGACGCCGCGCTGCTGGCCCAGGCCTGGCGCCGCGTCAGCCGCACCCGCAACGCCGTGACGCTGGTGCGCGGCGCCCCCAGCGACCAGGTGCCCTCCGACCTGCGCGAGCGGGCCGCGGTCGCGGCGATCCTGGGCTACGCCGAGGGCACCTCCGAGCAGATGGTCGACGACCACCTGCGGATGACGCGGCTGGCGCACGCCGTGGTCGAGCGGGTGTTCTGGGAGTAGCCGGCCCGGGCCGAAGGTCCCCCGCGGGGTGGACGCCGGTCCCTGGGCGGGGCGGCGCGTCCGGTGCACGCTGGGCCCCAGCCGGCCCGCCGCCACGACGGGCCCGGCACCGACCGGGGGAGGCCCGATGGTGGACAGCGCGAGCGGCGTACGGCTGGAGGAGCTCGACGAGGAGACCTGCTGGCGGCTGGTCGCCTCGGTGCCGGTCGGGCGGATCGCGTGGAACGAGACCGGTGGGCCGGTGGTGCTGCCGGTGAACCACGTGGTGGCCGACGGCACCGTGGTCGTGCGCACCGGCGCCTGGTCGGGGCTCGAGCGCCACGTCGACGACAGCGACGTCGCCTACGAGGTCGACGAGGTCGACGAGGCCACCCGGGCGGGCTGGAGCGTGCTGGTCCGCGGGCTCGCCGAGGTGTCGTACGACGACGACGCCGGCGCCCGGCCCGAGCCCTGGGCGGGGGGCGCGCGCCCGGTGACGGTGCGGGTGCACCCGCGCAGCATCAGCGGACGCCGGCTGGTGGTCGACCGCGACCCGCAGGAGTCCTAGGGTGGGTCGATGAGCGAGCTCCAGGACAAGGCCACGCACCTGCTCGGGCTGCACCGCGACCCGACCCTGCTCACCGTCGTCAACGTGTGGGACGTGATCAGCGCCCGCGTCGTCGCCGACGGGATCGGCACGACCGCGCTGGCCACCGCCAGCCACTCGATCGCGGCCTCGTTCGGCTACGAGGACGGCGAGAACATCCCGGTCGACCTGATGATCGAGGTCTGCGGACGGATCGCGGCCGCCACCGACCTGCCCGTCAGCGCCGACCTCGAGGCCGGCTACGGCCATCCCGTCGAGACCGTGCGCAAGGCGCTGGGCGTCGGCATCGTCGGCGCCAACATCGAGGACCAGATGCGCCCGCTGCTCGAGGCCGCCACGATCGTCGAGGACGTGATGGCCGCGGCCGACGACGAGGGCGTCGACTTCGTGCTCAACGCTCGCACCGACGCGTTCCTGCTGGCCGGCGACCGCGACCGCGGCGCCGTGCTGGGCGACGCGGTCGAGCGGGGCAAGGCGTTCCTCGACGCGGGGGCGCCGGCGGTCTTCGTGCCGGGGCGGCTCAGCGAGGAGGAGGTCGTGACCCTGGTCGACGCCTTCGGCCCGCAGCGCCTGACCATGATCGGCGTGCCCGGCAACCCGGCGCTCGACCGGCTCGAGGAGCTGGGGGTCGCCCGGGTCTCCTACGGCCCGATGCCGCAGCGCGTCGCCCTGACGGCGTTGCAGGAGCTGGTCGAGGAGGTGCACCGCGGGGGCGGGGTGCCCGACTCGATGCGCCCGCTGAACTGATCCCCGAGCCGGCACGAGTTCCTGCCGAGCCGGCACGAGTTCCCGCCGAGCCGGCGTGAGTTCCTGGAGCTGGCGGCGTACGCCGTGAAGTCGCGCCGGGTCGCGGGGAACTGGTGCCTCTCGTTCGCCAGCAAGGGTGTGCATGTGACCAGAAGAAGGACGTCCGCTCGGCGAGTGAGGTGCCCGCTCGTGCCGATGAGCGATCGGCTCGCTGGGTGCGCGAGCCGGGGCAGCAAAATGTGGAGTCCTGGATCAACCTGATTGATCGCAGACTCCACACTTTGCGATCTGAGGACATGTGCGTGCTGGCCCGGCGTAGTCGAAAGGACCGAAGGCTGCTGGATCGACGCACGGCCGCGGGGGACTGTTGCCGGACAGCTCGTTCGGTCCTTCCGGCTACGAGTGCCCGCACGATCGCCTATGCCGACGAGCGGACCGGGGTTCAACAGAGACGCGTTGAGGGCAAGCCACTCGGGTCAGGCGCGTGTGTAGAGCGGGAACGTCTCGACGTCGACCTTCGAACCGTTCTCGTTCGACCAGCGACACTGGAGACGCCCGCGCAGGTAGTCAGCAGAAGCGGTCACGACCGCTTGAGACTCATCGGTCGTTCGTGGCGGGTCGGCCCTGAGGCAGCGCTCGGTGATGTCCCAGGAGAGGTAGGCGCCCGCAGTGACGGCAACGCCGAGCCCGCCAGCCGGCACGAGGACGACTGCAAGCGCCAGACGGCGTCCGAGTGCCTTGCGCTGCATGACCTCACTCTGTCATCCCTTGCCGGCGGCGTACGCCGTGAAGTGGCGCCGGCTCGCTGTGAAGTGGCGCCGGGTCGCGGGGAAGTGGCGCCGGGTCGCGGGGAAGTGGCGCCGGCTCGTGGGGTGCTTGCGGGTCTTGCGGGTTGCTTGTGGGAACGGGGGGTCTTTACCTGGTGGTGGCTTGAGGTGGGGGCGTCAGAGTTCTGTTCATCGCCCCGGACCGGCACTGGCCGGCCTCTAGACAAGGACTCCCCTCATGGCCTCGAACACCGCTTCTTCTCGCAAGTCCGTCACTCGTGTCGTCGCGTCGGTGGCGCTGGTTGCTGGTGCGACCGCGGTGGCGGGTCTGGGCACGTTCGGTTCGTTCACCTCCTCGACCGACGCGACCGAGGCGGTGGCGTCGGGGGAGACGCGGATCGAGCTGGCCGGGCAGGGCGCGCAGGGTCTGGACGTGGCTGCGGTGAACCTGGTGCCCGGTGACACCGTGGAGCGTGCGGTGCAGCTGAGCCGTGCTGGTGCTACCGAGGGGTTCGGGTCGGTGGCGCTGTCCACGACGTCGGCGGCCGCGGTGCCCTCGGTCCTGACCAGCGACGCTAAGGACGGGCTGCGGCTGTCCATCGACCAGTGCGCCACGGCGTGGGTCAAGGCGGCTGAGTCGAAGAAGATGACCTGTGCCGGTGAGGTGACCTCGGTCCTGTCCTCGGTGCCGGCCATCGCGGCGAACCGTGACCTGGCGGCGGTGACCAAGACCCTCAACGCCGACTCGAAGGTCTCGAACCTGCGGATCACCCTGGCCCTGCCCCAGAGCGCGGGCAACGACTTCCAGCTCAAGAGCGACAGCGTGAAGTTCGTCTTCGACGCCACCCAGCGCGCCGCCGAGGCCCGCTGACCCACGGTCGCTCCGCCGACCCCCTCGATCTCCATCCGGGTCGGGCCGCCGACGCCCGGCCCGGATAAACACCATGACCAGGCTCCGTGCACATGCACGGGAGGCTTGCTGGGCCGGGCCCCGGCACCGGCGGGGTGGTTCGCCACCGGCTGGTCGAGGTCCTCTTGCGCGTTCCTTGAGACAACGTCCCGGGTTTGCCGGCGGAGGGCTTGAGGTCGAGGTAGCAGAGTTCTGCTCATCGGACGGACCGGTCGCGGTCCGCCCGCGGGGGGGGGGGGGGGGGGGGGGGGGGGGGGGGGGG
>NZ_JBDYKJ010000114.1:0-8636 GCF_040012395.1 Nocardioides sp. 31GB23
CCGCCGCACCCCCCGTGCTGGCGCTCACCGCGACCCCCGCCGCCACCCAGCGGGTGCGCGCGACCCTCGCGAGCGGCGGGCTGACCAACCCGGTGCGAGGACTGCACGACAGCAGCGACGCGGCGCGCTACCTGCTGGCCCGCGGCCCGTGGCAGGACCGGGCCCGGCACCCGCTGCCGGCCGTGGTGGTGGCCGACCTGCACCTGCGCGCCGGCGCCCCGGACGGCTCGGTGCTCGACCTCCTCCGGCTGCGCCGCGAGCGGCCCGAGCTGCAGCACATCCCGGTGGTCGTGGTGGGCCGCGACGCCGACGACGAGGAGATCGACGCGGTGCACGACCTGGGGGCGGCGGCGTACCTCGCCCACACCGTGGCCGGCTCGGTGCTCGTCGACGTCATCCGTGGCCTGGGGATGCGCTGGTCGCTGGCTCCCGCCGCGTCGTGAGCCTCGCGCCACTGCCCGGCCCCCTCCAGCCCGGCCCCCTCCAGCCCGGCCCTCTGCAGCCAGGGTCCCTGCGGCCCGGGCTCCTCGCACCGAGCAGCCTCGTGCCGGGCGCCCGGCCCGCCGACCCGCGTCCGGGCCTGCGGGTCGCCTCCCGCGACGGCGACGCCGAGCCCACCCTCGCGTGGCTGCTGGAGCAGCCCGAGCGGCCGGTGGCGGTGCTCAGCGCCGTCGTCTCCAACGCCGGCGACCTGCTCGAGCGCTTCGGCACCGACGGGCTCGAGCAGGTCCTCTCGACCCTGGGTGAGCGGCTCCGGCACGGCTGCGCGGCGCGGGTGCTGCGGGTCTCGCCGCTGGGCGGGCTCGTCTTCACGGTGCCGTCCCCGGCCGAGCCGAGCCCGGCCGGCGACCCGGCCCTCGCGGCGATCACCGGCGCGGAGGAGTCGCTGCGCGACTTCGTCGAGGTCGGGGGCGAGCAGGCCTGGCCCGTGGTGAGCCTGGGCGTACGCCGCGTGGGCGCCGGCGACGAGGCCGCCCAGCTGCTGCGCGACGCCAGGTCGGCGCTGGTGCGCGCCCAGCAGGAGAGCCCCGGCACGACCACCTGCTGGCCGGCCGGGCGGACCGGCTCCGACCTGGGGCGGCTGCGGCTGGTCGACGACCTGGTCGGGGCGCTGCGCCAGCACCCCGAGCAGCTGGCCCTGGCCTACCAGCCGGTCGTCGACCTGACCACCGGCGAGGTCGGTGGCGTCGAGGCGCTGCTGCGCTGGACCCACCCCGAGCGCGGCGCCGTCTCGCCGCTGGTGGCGGTGGCCGCCGCCGAGCGCAGCGGGCTGGTGCGCGAGCTCGGCCTGCTGGTCGTCGACCGGGCGCTGGCCCAGCTGCGCGCCTGGCAGCGGCCCACCCCGCTGACCATGCACGTCAACGTCTCGCCCCTGCAGCTGCGCGCGCCCGGGTTCGTGCCCGCCGTGGCCCGCCTGCTCGAGCAGCACGACGTGCGGGCCTCCTCGCTGCTGCTGGAGATCACCGAGAGCGCCGCGATGTCGGGCGACCCCGAGGTGCTCGCGGCCCTCGACGCGCTGGGCGAGCTCGGGGTGCGCCTGGGCATCGACGACTTCGGCACCGGCTACTCCTCGATCTCGCGGCTGCAGCAGCTGCCGGTCGACACCGTCAAGATCGACCGCTCGCTGGTCTGCGAGATCGGCGGCTCGGCGCCCGCCTTCGAGATGCTGCGCGCCGTGCTGGGCCTGCTGCGGACCTCCCCGGGCCTGACGATCGTCGCCGAGGGCGTCGAGACCGCCCTGCAGTCGGCCCACCTGCGCGCCCTGGGCTGCCGCTGGGCGCAGGGCTACCACCTCGGCCGGCCCGTCCCCCCGGGCGACGTGCGCCTCTGACGCGTGCCGCCGGCGCCTTCTGGAGCCGGGGCGGGGGAAAGTCCCTGACGTTCCACACCACCCACCCGCGTGTCGCGGCGCGAAAGGTCAGGGACTATCCCGGCGGGGCGAGCTCGACGACCCAGTCGCCGCCCTGGTCGCGGGTGACCTCGCCGGCGACGATCCCGGCGCGGCCCGGCACCGGCGCGACCGGGCGCTGCTGCACCCGCCGCGACCACTCGACGTACAGCTCGTCGACGACCAGGGCCCGGCGGCCGTCGATGCGCAGGCTCACGCGGGCGCGGCGCGGCGAGAGCCGCTCGACGTCGTGCAGCACCCGGCCGGGCCGCTCGTCGGCCGACGGCTTCTCGTTGCGCGAGCGGGCGTCGCGCAGGCGGGCGTCGCGGGGCACGCGCACGACCGCCGACAGCTCGGCCCACGACGTGCGGGTGCCGCGGCACACCAGCACCACGCGCGCCTCGCCGGCCCCGGTGGCGCAGGCGCCGTGGGCGCTGCGCTCGGCCCGCACCGCGGGCACGCTGCGCACGGTGCGCTGGGTGATGGTGCGGCGGGCGATCTCGGTGGCCCCGATGACGGCCACCGAGTCCCCGCTGACGGGGTCGATGGCGACGGCGGCCAGCAGGTAGCGCCCGGTGGGCAGGCTGGCGCGGCGCCGGTTGCCCTTGCCGCCGTCCCAGGCCCAGGTCGCGGGCCCGGCGGCCAGCACGGCCCGCCGCTCGGTGACCACGCGGCCCCGGGCGACGTCGAAGGCCAGCAGCACCACGTCGGTGGGCGCCGAGAGGTCGAAGACCAGCTCGGCGGTGTCGGCGAACCCGTCGCGCACGGTGGGGTAGAAGACCGGGCTGACGCGCGCGTCGGTGAACGCGACGGGGCGCCAGACCGAGAAGGCGACCCCGTCGCTCGGGCCCGCCGCTGCGGGGCCCTCGCCCGAGTCGTCGCCCGAGTCGTCGCCCGGGTCGTCGCCGGGAGCGGCGCCCGCCACCGGGTCGAGCTGGGCGGTGGCGGTGCAGTCGGAGGCCGGCGCCTCGACGGGCGCGACCTCGACCCCGACCCGGCCGCTGGGGGCGCTGAAGGTGGTGTGGTGCTCGTAGCCGCTCGAGGGGCACACGACGCTGAGGCGCCCGTCGTGGCCGGCCGCGCCGCGCGAGACCTCCACGACGACCGGTCCGCTCCAGGCGGTGGCGACCCGCTGCCCGTCACCGGGGGCGCTGATGGCCACCTCGGGGGCGGAAGGCGTCTCTCCCGCGGCCCCCACCACGGGAGAGACGCTCAGGAGGAGAGCGGTCACGACGAGCCGGGACATCGAGCTCGCGTTCACCTGCATCCTCCCCGCCGACGCGACTGGAAGCGTCGTCCCGACGATGCTGCGGGTCGGCGGGGGGTCGCGTCATACCCCACTTCGGGTATGTCGGTGCCGGGGGTCAGTCGGCGGTCGACTCCTGCTCGGCCTCGGTGCCGTCCTCGGTGCCGTCCTTGGTGCCGTCCTCGGCCTCCAACCAGCCGCGGAACGCGTCCAGGTTGCGGGTCGACTCCCCGCGCAGCGTGCGCCACTCCCACTCCTTGCGGATCGAGGAGGCGAAGCCGAGCTCGAGGATGGCGTTGAACGACTCGTCGGCGTAGGTCAGCACCGAGCCCAGCAGCCGGTCGAGCTCGGCCTCGTCGACCACCGACAGCGGCAGCCGCGCGTCGAGGTAGATGTCGCCGGTGCGGTCGACGGCGAACGCGACGGCGTACAGGCGCAGGTTCTTCTCCAGCAGCCAACGCCACACGCGCTCGTGGTTCTCGTCGGGGTTGCGGCACACGAAGGCGTGCACGCCCAGCGCGTGGGCGCCGACGTCGAGACGCACGGGGGTCTGCAGCTTCTTCTCGCCGGGCAGCGCGAAGGAGAACAGCCCGGTGCTGGGCTCCTGCGCCTCGATCTCGTTGGTGGCCAGCCAGGCCCGCACCACCTCGGCGGCGCGCTCCTGCTCCTGGCTGGTCGGGGTCCGCATCTGCTCGTCGCTCATGCGAGGGCCTCCTGCCGCATCATCCACCGGGCACGTTCGTAGCCGCCGAGCATCGCCTCGGCGGTGGCCTCCCACGAGAACCCCTTGGCCTGCAGCACCGCGCCGGAGCGCAGCCGCTGGGCCAGCAGCGGCTCGGTGAGCACCCGCGCGATCGCGTCGGCCCAGTCGCCGGTCTCGTGGCCCTCGACGAGCAGCCCGCTGTGGCCGTCGCGCACCACGGTGGTCAGCCCGCCGACGGCCGCGGCGACGACGGGGGTGCCGGTCGCCTGCGCCTCGGCGGCGACCAGCCCGAAGGACTCGTTGTAGGACGGCACGGCCACCAGCGTGGCGGCGGCGTACCAGCGCGCGAGGTCGGCCTGGGCGACCGGCGGCACGAACCGCACCACGTCGCCCAGGCCCAGCTCGTGGGCCAGCGTGGCGAGCGCGTCGGGGTGCTCCAGGCCGCTGCCCGAGGGGCCGCCGACGACCGGCACGACCAGGCGCTCGCGCCGGCCGGGGTCGCGGCGCAGCAGCTCGGCGACCGCGCGCAGCAGCACGTCGGGGCCCTTGAGCGGCTGGATGCGCCCGGCGAAGAGGAGCACGTCGGCGTCGACGGGCAGCCCGAGCTCGCGGCGTACGTCGGCGCGCTCGCGGGGGCGGAAGACGTCGAGGTCGACGCCGGGGTGGACCACCTCGACCCGCCCGGCGTGGGCGTCGTAGAGGTTGATCAGCTGCTTGGCCTCGAGGTCGGTGTTGGCGACCAGCAGGTCGGCGGCCTCGACGACCTGCTCCTCGCCGATGACGCGGGCCTGCGGCTCGGGGGTGTCGCCCTCGGCGAGCGCCTCGTTCTTGACCTTGGCCATCGTGTGCATCGAGTGCACCAGCGGCACGCCCCAGCGGTCGCGGGCCAGCGCGCCGACCTGCCCGGAGAGCCAGTAGTGGCTGTGCACGGCGTCGTAGTGGCCCACCGGGTGGGCGGCCTCGGTGCGCAGCACCTCGCGGGCGAAGACGCACAGCTGGCCGGGCAGCTCGGTCTTGGTCAGCCCCTCGAAGGGACCGGCGTGGATGTGGCGCACCCGCACCCCGTCGTGGGCCTCGACCACCGGCTCGAGCGCCGAGGAGGTGGCGCGGGTGAAGATGTCGACCTCGGTGCCCTGGGCGGCGAGACGGCGGGCCAGCTCGATGACGTAGACGTTCATCCCGCCGGCGTCGCCGGTGCCGGGCTGGTCGAGAGGACTGGTGTGCAGGCTGATCATCGCGAGGCGCCGCACGGGGCGCTCGCTTCGGTGCTGGCTGCTCACGCAGTCCTCCGTCCGTGTGTCTGCCGGTCCCGTCACCGGGCCCTCGTCGCTCAACCCCCCGGGCCGCCCGAAGATTCCCCCAGGTCGGGTAGGTGCGGTGCGGGGTGGGTCGGCGGGCGCCGTGGTGGTCGGGCGGGCGGGAGCTTCATCGGGTCCCCGACGGAACTGGCGCCGCCCGCACGAACCTTCGTGCTGGTGACGCGAGTTCCAGCGGGTGCCCGATGAAACTCTGACAGGCGTCAGCCCGCGTGCGCCCCACCCGTACGGCGCCGCCCCGGCGCCGGTCGTGCCGCCCGGGTCGGCCGGCCACGGCCGGGGGCGGGCGGCTCGGGATCGCCGCCGGGGGTGTCGTCGCGGCGGCGGCGCCGCACCTCACGGGCCAGCACCAGCGCGCCGAGCGCCGCGGTGAGCGCGCCCACGACAGCGTCGACCGACGCGGAGCCGCCCGCGCCCGCCAGCCCACCGACGACGGCGAGCAGCGCCACGCAGAGCACGGCGAGGCAGACGCCCACGACCAGGCGCAGCGGGGCCGCGCCCCGGTCGACGAGGCCGGCGCCGAGGGTCACGGCCGCCAGGGCCAGGAGCGCCGCGCCGGGCCACCACGCGAGCGGGCCGGGCCCGGCCCAGGCCAGCAGCCACAGCGCTCCGCCCACCAGCGCGGCGAGCGCACCGCCGACGGCGGCGGGCGTCGTACCCCTGTCCACAGCAGACCCCTCTCACCTGGTCGGCACCCAGTCGGCGCCCATCGTCCCAGGCCCGCGGGGGCTGCGCCACAATGTGGCCCATGAGCAGCCGCCTCGCCGTCGTGACCGGAGCCAGCAGCGGGATCGGGGCCGCGACCGCGCGGCGCCTGGGCGCGGAGGGGTTCCACGTGGTGTGCGCGGCCCGGCGCGCCGAGCGGGTCGAGGCGCTGGCCGCCGAGATCGGCGGCACCGCCGTCGTCTGCGACGTCACCGACGCCGACTCGGTCGCCTCGCTGGCCACCCGGGTCGGCGAGCTCGCCGGCGAGCTCGGCCGGGCGGGCCTCGACGTGCTGGTCAACAACGCCGGCGGCGCGTTCGGCTCGGCGCCGGTCGCCGAGGGCGACGCCGAGCAGTGGCGCGCGATGTACGACGTCAACGTGATCGGCCTGATGCAGGTCACCAAGGCGCTGCTGCCGTCGCTGGTCGCCTCGGGCGCCGGCGTGATCTGCAACGTCGGCTCGACGGCGGGCCGCATCGCCTACGAGGGCGGCGCCGGCTACACCGCCGCCAAGCACGGCACCCAGGTGGTCACCGAGACGCTGCGCCTGGAGCTCTTCGACCAGCCGGTGCGGGTCTGCGAGGTCGCGCCGGGCATGGTGCGCACCGACGAGTTCGCGCTGGTGCGCTTCGAGGGCGACCAGGAGAAGGCCGACGCGGTCTACGAGGGCGTGGCCGAGCCGCTGGTGGCCGAGGACGTCGCCGACGCCATCGCCTGGGTCGTCACCCGGCCCCCGCACGTCAACGTCGACGAGCTGGTCATCCGCCCCCGCGCCCAGGCCGCCCAGCACAAGGTCCACCGCCAAGCGTGAGCTCGCGAACGCTTGAAGCGGTGGAGATCGAGCGAGCCCACGGCCGAGGAACGAGGCCGTGACAGGCGTGCCGAGATCTACCGCCAGACGTGAGCTCGCGAACGCTTGAAGCGGTGGAGATCGAGCGAGCCCACGGCCGAGGAACGAGGCCGTGACAGGCGTGTCGAGATCTACCGCCAGGGCGCAGGAGTGACCGGTGGCCGGTGCAGAACTGACCGGTGGGTGGTGCGGGACCGACTGCTCGTCCGGACGTGAGAGACTGCGCCGGTGCAGACCATCGGACTCATCGGCGGGATGAGCTGGGAGAGCAGCGCCGCCTACTACGAAGCCCTCAACACCGGTGTGGAGAAGCGCCTCGGCGACCTCCACTCGGCCCGCACCGTGATGGCCTCGGTCGACTTCGCGGAGGTCACGGCCCTGCAGGAGGCCGAGGACTGGGACGCGGTCGCCGCGCTCCTCGTCGCGGCCGCGCAGGGCGTCGAGCGGGCCGGCGCCGACTTCCTGATGCTGTGCACCACGACGTTCCACCGGGTCGCCGACCAGGTCGCCGCGGCGGTCGACATCCCGCTGCTGCACCTGGCCGACGTGCTCGCCGACGCCTGCGTGGCCAACGACGTCAAGGAGGTCGGCTTCCTCGGCACGACCTTCGCGATGGAGCGCTCGTTCTTCACCGACCGGCTGCGTGAGCGGGGGCTGACGGTGCACGTGCCGCAGCCCGACCACCACGAGACGGTCAACCGGATCATCTACGACGAGCTGGTCCACGGCCGCGTGGTCACCAAGTCGCGCCGCACCATGGTCGGGCTGGTCGACGAGCTGTGGGACGCCGGCGCCGGCGCGGTCATCCTCGGCTGCACCGAGCTCGAGCTCCTCGTGCACCAGTCGGACGCCAACATCCCGGTGCTCGGCTCGACCAGCCTGCACGTCGAGGCCGCCCTGGCCCGCGCCCTGGCCTGACCTGGGCTGACCTGGGCTGACCTGGGGACACCGTGGAGCTGGTCGCGGTCGGCAGCACCGACCTCGACCGGGCGACGCGGGGTCGCCTGCGCGCCCTCTGGGACTTCGCCTTCGACGGCCGTTTCGGTGACGACGACGAGTCCCACGCCTACGGCGGCGTCCACGTCGTGGCGTGGTCGGGTCCCGACCTGGTCGCGCACGCGAGTGCCGTCCCTCGACGGATCCGCTTCGACCGGACCTGGCACGGCGTCGGCTACGTCGAGGCCGTCGCCACCCATCCCGACCACCAGGGCCGCGGCGTCGGCCGCGCGACCATGCAGCGGCTGCAGGTCGAGATCGCTGCGCGCTGGCCGGTCGCGATGCTCTCGACCGGCGCGGCCACCGGGTTCTACGAACGGCTCGGCTGGGAGCGCTGGCGGGGCACGTCGTACACCCGCTCCCCCGCCGGCACCGTCGCCGACGGCGAGCACGACGGTCTGATGATCCTGCGCCTCGACCCCGCCCTGGTGCCCGACCTGGGGGTCGACGTGACCTGCGAGGACCGGCCCGGAGACGCCTGGTGACGGTCGGCGGGAAGTTTGCGCCGGGTCGGCGGGAAGTTTGGGCCGGGTCGGTGGGAAGTTTGCGCCGGGTCGGCGGGTGATTTGCGCCGGGTCAGCGGGAGGTTTGGGCCGGGTCAGCGGTGGCCCAGGTCCAGGACGAGCTCGACGAGGCGCGCCAGGTCGGGGGTGAGGGCCTGCTCCCCGACCTGGGCGCAGTCGCCGCAGACGTCGAGGTCGTAGACGAACCGGTCGGGCTGGGGGGCCGGCTGGTGGGCCGCGACCGCGGTGACGTCGACGCGCGCTGCGAGGCCGCGCAGCTCGGGCACCCGGGGGTCGTCGGAGGCGAGGTCGACGTCGGCCTCGGCGGGCACGCCCACGAACCCCCCGGTACGCCGCACCCGCACCACCCCCGTGGCCGGCGTGGTGGGCGGCGCGGTGGCCGGCCCACCCCCGCCGTCCCCTGAGGTC
>NZ_JBDYKJ010000115.1:0-8486 GCF_040012395.1 Nocardioides sp. 31GB23
GGGCCGCGGGGCCCCCCCCCCGGCGGCCCGCCCGCCTACCATGGAGCGGCCGGAACCTTCCCCGTCCGGTCCCGCAGGAGGTCGCTGTGCCGCCAGACCGGCAGCCGCACGAGGTCGCCCGGCCTGCCCGACAGGGCACGTCCGGCGGTCCCGCCGACCCCATGACCGGGCGGCTGCTCGACGGTCGCTACCGCATCGGCCCCCGCATCGCGCGCGGCGGCATGGCCAGCGTCTACGAGGCCACTGACCTGCGTCTGGACCGCGTCGTGGCCGTGAAGGTGATGCACGTCGGGCTGGGTGACGACGAGGAGTTCGCCGCCCGCTTCGTGCGCGAGGCGCGGGCCGCCGCCCGGCTCTCGCACCCCAACGTGGTGGCCGTCTTCGACCAGGGCGACGACGACGGCACGGTGTTCCTGGCCATGGAGCTCATCGCGGGCCACACGCTGCGCGACGTCATCGTCAAGGAGGCGCCGATGTCGCCGGCCCGCGCGCTGGCGCTCGTCGAGCCGGTCGTCTCCGCGCTGGCCGCGGCGCACCGCTCGGGCATCGTGCACCGCGACGTGAAGCCCGAGAACGTGCTGATCGCCGACGACGGCCGGGTCAAGGTGGCCGACTTCGGCCTGGCCAAGGCCGTGGGCACCGACACCCAGCACACCGCGACGGGCGGCGTGCTGATCGGCACCGTCTCCTACCTGGCCCCCGAGCTGGTCTCGCAGGGCATCAGCGACGCCCGCGCCGACGTCTACGCGGTGGGCGTGCTGCTCTACGAGCTGCTCACCGGCGCCAAGCCGCACGAGGGCGAGAGCCCCATCCAGGTCGCCTACAAGCACGTGCACGAGGACGTCGCCCCGCCCTCGCGGCTCGAGCCGACGCTGCCGGGGTACGTCGACGCGCTGGTGGCCCGCGCCACCGCCCGCGACCGCGGGCTGCGCCCGGCCGACGCCGGCGTCCTGCTGCACCACGTGCACCGGGTGGCGCACGCCCTGGCGGAGGGCGTGCGGGAGGACCCCGAGCTCACCCAGGACCTGGCGCCGCTGCTGCTGCACCCCGACACCGGGGCGCCCGTGCTCGAGGAGCCCGTCCGCGAGGGCCCCGGCCCGTCGCTGGGCGCCCCTGCGGACGGCGACCACGAGCCGACGTCGCTGCTGCGCGCCGGCGTACCGGCTGCGGCGAGCGCCCCGGACGGACCGCACCCGGCCCACCCGGTGAGCCGCCCGGCGGGGGCTGCCGCAGCGCCGGCCCGACCCGCTGGGCCCGGTCAGCCCGGTCAGCCCGGTCGGCCCGGTCGGCGGCGCCGGCGCTGGCGCGGTCCGCTGCTGGTGCTGCTGGCCGTGGTGCTGGCCACGACCCTCGGCCTGGGCGCCTGGTGGTACGGCTGGGCCCGCTACTCGACCGTGCCCAGCGTCCTGGAGCAGGGCCGTGCCTCGGCGGTCGCCGAGCTCGAGGACGCCGGCTTCGGCGTCGTCGTCGGCGAGGCCGTCTACAGCAACCGGGTGCCCGAGGGCCGGGTGGTCAGCGCCGACCCGGGCGCCGGCAGCCGGGCCCTGACGGGCGACGACGTGACGATCGTGCTGAGCCTGGGGGTCGAGCTGTACCCCGTGCCCGAGCTCGCCGGTCGCAGCCTCGAGGAGGCCGAGGCCGCCCTGGCCGAGGTGGACCTCGAGCTCGGCCGGGTGCGCGAGAAGTTCTCCGAGACCGTGCCCGACGACCAGGTGGTGCGCAGCACGCCGGTCGCCGGCAGGGAGCTGCGTCCCGGCGCGGCCGTGGACCTCGTGGTCAGCAAGGGCCGGCGCCCGATCAACGTCGGTGACTGGGTCGGCGAGCCGGCCGACGAGGCCCAGCGCACGCTCGAGCGCAAGGGCCTGGTCGTCCAGCGCAACGAGGACGTCTTCTCCGACGGCGTCCCCGCCGGGGACGTGGTGTCCCAGGAGCCGGGTGGCGGCACCCTGTTCAAGGGCGACACCGTGACGCTCACCGTCTCCAAGGGCCCCGAGCTCGTCGAGGTGCCCGGCGTGAAGGCCCAGGGCGTCGACGCCGCGCGGGCCGAGCTGGAGTCGCTCGGCTTCGTGGTGCGCGTCGAGAACATCTCCGACTACCTCGGCCTCGGCTTCGTCTTCCGCACCGACCCCGGGGGAGGCGAGCTCGTGCCGAGGGGCTCGACGATCACGCTCTACCTCATCTAGTCATTTCTGACCATGCCCACCTGGTCCCTACGGGTCATTCTGCTTCGACCGATCGGGTAGCACACTCGTTCTCGCGGGCTCGGGGTCCGCAACCCCTGGGGAGGGGCAGCACGAGGGGGCGACGATGCGCCGACACGGGAGAGCGTGCGCCGCAGCCGGCACCGGACGGTGGCACGACACGCACACGGTGGTCGCGGTCAGTGGGGTGGCTGCGGCCGTGGCGGTGTCGGTGGGCCTGCTGCCCGAGGCACTGGGCCGTGACCCGCGCCTCGTCGACCCCCTCGTGCTGGGGAGCACCCTGCTGCTGGTGCTGGCCGTCGGGCTGGTCGTGCACCGAGCGGCCGCCCGGGTGGTGCGGCTGGTCGAGGAGCAGCGAGCAGCGCTCGAGGCCGCGCTCCTCGAGGCCGCGCTCGTCGGAGCGCGCCGCGAGGCGCGGGCCGAGGAGGTCGAGCACGACGCCCGCAGCGCGCTGGGGGCGCTGCGGTCGGCGCTCTCGACCCTCGACCGCTACGCCGACGAGCTCGACCGCGACCTGGCCCACCGGCTGCAGTCGGCGGCGCTGCGCGAGGTCGACCACCTCGAGCGGCTGCTGCGCCAGCAGGGCTGCGACCTGGTCGCCTTCGACGTGCGCGAGGTGGTCCGCGACGTCGCCCTGACCCGCCAGGTCGCCGGCCTGCGGGTGCGCACCGACGAGGTCGCCGGACGGGCGCTCGGCTCGCCGGACGACCTGTCGACGGTGCTGGGCAACCTGCTGGTCAACGCCATGCGGCACGCGCCGGGCGCCGAGGTGCGCGTGTCCACCACCGAGGTCGGCGACGTCCTCGAGCTGCGGGTCCACGACGACGGCCCCGGCATCAGCGCCGCGCTGGCCCCGTCGGTCTTCGAGCGGGGCGTGCACGGCGGGCACGTGCTCAGCACCGGGCTCGGCCTGCACATCTCGCGCGAGCTGGCGCGGGGCATGGGCGGCGAGCTGCACCTGGAGCCGACGCCCGTGGGGTGCTGCTTCGTGGTCACCCTGGTGCGAGCAGGAGCGCAGCCCGCCACACGGTCCACCGCGGCCGGCTCCGCGGACCAGGCTCCGGACCGCACCGAGGACGACCGTCCGCTGCACGCCGTGTGAGGCCCGGCACGTCGACGCGGATTGGCGGCCCCCGAGCCGCGCTCCCTAGCGTGCTCGCGTGAGCACCCTCGACGCCGCCGCGCTCGTCCGGCGCAACCCCGTCGGCACCCACGTCCTGGTCGGCAAGGGCCTGGCGGCCGGTGCCCTGGCCGACGCCGAACGTCTGGGCTGCGAGACCCTGCAGGTCTTCGTGGGCAACCCGCGCGGCTGGGCGCTGAGCCCGGGCCGCCCGGCCGACGACGAGGCCTTCCGCACCGCGACGACCGAGCGCGGCATCCGCACCTTCATCCACTCCCCCTACCTGGTCAACCTCGGCTCGCCGACGCAGAGCACCTACGACAACAGCGTCGCCGTGGTGGCCCACAACCTGCGCCGCGCCGCCGAGATCGGCGCCGAGGGGGTCGTGGTGCACACCGGCTCGTACGTCGAGCCGCAGGGCGACCCGGCCGGCGCCGCCGAGCGCCACGCAGCCGCGCTGGGCCAGGTCCGCCAGGGGCTGCTGCCCCTGCTGGAGACCCTCGGCGACGACGCGCCCTGGCTGCTGCTCGAGCCCACCGCGGGCCAGGGCCGCTCCCTGTGCGCCGGCGTCGAGGACCTGGCGGCGTACCTCGACGCGCTCGACCACCACCCGCGCGCCGGGATCTGCCTCGACACCTGCCACGTCTTCGCGGCCGGTGCGCCGCTCGACGAGCCGGGCGGGGCCGCGGCCACCCTCGACCGCATCGTGGAGATCGGCGGGCCGGGTCGGCTGCGGCTGGTGCACGCCAACGACTCCAAGGACGTGCGCGGCGCCTTCAAGGACCGCCACGAGCGGATCGGCGAGGGCCACATCGGCACCGCCGCCTTCGGCGAGCTCTTCGCCCACGCGGCGACCGAGGGGGTGCCGTTCGTGCTCGAGACGCCCGGCTCCCGCGACGACGACAACGCCGACATCCCCCTGCTCAAGCGCCTGCGCGCCGAGGCCCACGGCGTGCCTCGGTGACGACCGGGACGACGGGCGGGACGGCGGCGGTCGTCGGGCGCCGTACCTCGGTGCTCGCGACGCTGGCGCTGCTGGCGATGACCGCCAGCTGGGGCAGCACCTTCTTCCTGATCAAGGACCTGCTCGAGCGGGTGCCCACCCTCGACTTCCTGGCAGTGCGCTTCGCCGTGGCGACCGTGGCGATGGTGGTGGTCGCCCCGCGCGCCCTGTCGCGGCTCAGCGCGCGGTCGCGACGCCACGCGGCGGTGCTCGGGCTCGTCTACGGGCTGGCCCAGATCCTCCAGACCGCCGGGCTCGCGCACACCCCGGCCAGCGTCTCGGGCTTCATCACCGGCATGTACGTCGTCATCACGCCGCTGCTGGCCGCCGTGCTGCTGCGCACCCGCATCGGCCGCACCACCTGGGCCGCGGTGGCCCTGGCCACCGCCGGCCTGGCGGTGCTGAGCCTCGACGGGCTCTCGGTGGGCTACGGCGAGGCGATCACCTTCGTCTCGGCGATCCTCTACGCGCTGCACATCGTGGGCCTGGGTGCCTGGTCGGACGCCCGCCAGGCGCTGGGCATGGCGATCCTGCAGATCGCGGTGATCGCCCTGGTCTGCACCCTGGCCACCGCCCCCGACGGCATGGTGCTGCCGAGCACCCGCGCCGACTGGGCCTCGGTGGTCTACATGGCGCTGGTCGCGGGGGCGCTGGCGATGCTGGCCCAGACCTGGGCGCAGGCGCACCTGCCCCCCACCCGCACCGCGCTGATCATGAGCATGGAGCCGGTCTTCGCGGCCACCTTCGCGGTGTGGCTGGGCGGCGAGGCGACCACCGCCCGGATGCTGGGCGGCGGCCTGATGGTGCTCACCGCGATGCTCGTCGTCGAGCTGCGCCCGCCGCGCAGCCAGCACCCGCCGGGCCCGCGCCCCAGCCCCGACGACGGCCCGATCGAGGGACAGGTCACCCACCTGGCGGTGTGAGCGGCACGTGACGCCGGTCTCGCGGGCTGGAAGCCCCGCAGCGCCGTCCTCGCCCGCGCCTACCCTCCTCCCATGGTCGTCGTCATGTCCCCCGACGCCACCGACGAGGACGTCGCGCGGGTCGTCGAGCGGGTCGAGGGCGTCGGCGGCGAGGCGTTCGTCAGCAAGGGCGTGCTGCGCACGATCATCGGGCTGGTCGGTGACATCGAGTCCTTCCACCACCTCAACCTGCGCACCCTGCGCGGGGTCGCCGACGTGCACCGCATCTCCGACCCCTACAAGCTGGTCAGCCGCCAGCACCACCCGCACCGCTCGACGGTGTGGGTCGGCCCGCCGGGGCACCAGGTGCCGATCGGCCCCGACACGTTCACCTTCCTGGCCGGGCCGTGCGCGGTCGAGACCGCGGCGCAGACGCTCGAGGCGGCGCAGATGGCCGCCTCCGCGGGCGCCACGATCCTGCGCGGCGGAGCGTTCAAGCCACGCACCTCGCCGTACGCCTTCCAGGGCCTGGGGGTGCGCGGCCTCGAGATCCTCGCCGACGTCCGCCAGGCCACCGGGCTGCCCGTGGTCACCGAGGTCGTCGACGCCCGCGACGTGGCCGTGGTCGCCGAGCACGCCGACATGCTGCAGGTCGGCACCCGCAACATGGCCAACTTCGGGCTGCTGCAGGCCGTCGGCGACGCCGGCAAGCCGGTGCTGCTCAAGCGCGGCATGACCGCGACCATCGAGGAGTGGCTGATGGCCGCCGAGTACGTCGCCCAGCGCGGCAACCTCGACATCGTGCTGTGCGAACGGGGCATCCGCACCTTCGAGCCGGCCACCCGCAACACCCTCGACATCTCGGCGGTGCCGGTCGTGCAGGCCACCAGCCACCTGCCGGTGATCACCGACCCCTCGCACGCCGCCGGACGCAAGGACCTCGTGGTGCCGCTGTCGCGGGCCTCCATCGCGGCCGGGGCCGACGGCGTGATCGTCGACGTGCACCCCGACCCCGAGACCGCGCTCTGCGACGGCCCGCAGGCGCTGCTGGGCACCGACCTGCGTGAGCTCGCCTCGGCCGTGCGCCGGCTGCCCCCGGTGCTGGGCCGCGTCGACGCCGGCGAGCGGATCCGCACCGCCTGACCCACGCGCCGGGCCCGGTCGGGACCGGTCGGGGCCGGTCGGGGCCGGTCGGGGCCGACCGAGACGGCTGGGGTCGCTGGCTAGGCTGGTCGCGCCGCACGGGAGGGGCCCGCGGCACCTGGGGAGGGACGTGACGGCGTACTGCACCGCCTGCGGAGCCGCCCTCGTCGACGTCGGGCGCTACTGCACGAGCTGTGGCCACCGCCGCGCCGACGCCCCCGAGGTGGAGGCTCCGCCGCCCGTCGGCCAGCAGCCCGGCCCGGCCCGCTACCCGCTCTACGTCGACCCCGGGCCGACGTCCCCACGGCCCGGCTCGTGGCACCAGCCGACGGAGACGGGCCTGCCCGCGGTGCCCGCTGCTCCTCCGCAGTCTCCCCCGCCGTCTCCCCCGCCCGAGCCGCGGGCTCGACGTCGGGGGCCGCTCCTGGTGCTCGTCCTGCTGCTCCTGGCCGCGCTCACCGTCGGCGGCGCCGCCTGGCTGGGCGGTCGCGACGACGGGGCCGGGCCGGGCGCACCCGGTGCCGGCGGCGACGCCGAGCCCCGCTCGCTGCTCGATCTGGCGCAGGCCTTCGCACCCGCCCAGGACGACGACAGCGTCGACATCGCCACCGGCGCGACCACGACGTACGACGCGGCGAACCTGCTCGACGACGACCCCGCCACCGCGTGGCGGGTGGCCGGGGCGGCGGTCGGCACCGAGCTGGTGCTGCGCTTCGACTCCCCCGTCACGCTGACCAGCGTCGGGCTGGTCAACGGCTACGCGAAGACGTCGGTCTCCGACGGCACCACCTACGACCTCTACACGGGCGGACGCCGGGTCACCGCCGTGACCTGGCTGCTCGGCGACGCTCCCCCGGTGCGCCAGGAGCTCGACCAGGCCCGCGAGCCGCAGGCGATCGACGTCGGTGCGGTCACCACCGACACCGTGCGCCTGCGCATCGAGTCGGTCACCGAGCCCGGCTCGGGCCCGGCCGCGCGCGACACCACCGCCATCAGCGACGTGGTGCTCGACGGGCTCGTCGACCGGGCTCCGCCCGCGGGCGGGTAGGCGGCCCTCAGAGGCCGGCGAGCACCGCTGCCGCCTTCTCGGCGGCGGCGCGGTCCACCCCGAGGTGGGTCACCAGGCGCACGGTGCGCGGTCCCACCGCCGAGACGCGTACGCCGGCCTCGGCGGCGCGGGCCACGAAGCCGGAGGCGTCGTCCTGCGGCACCACCACGATGTTGGTGTCCACGCCGGCCGGGTCGACGCCGCAGGCCTCGGCCAGGAGGGCGGCGTGCTCGTGGTCGTCGGCGAGCCGGTCCATGTGGTGGTCGAGCGCGTGCCGGCCGGCCGCGGCCAGGATGCCCACCTGCCGCATCCCGCCACCCATCCGCTTGCGGCGCACCCGCGCCTCGGCGATCGCGTCGGCGGAGCCGACCATCAGCGAGCCCACCGGCGCACCGAGGCCCTTGGAGAGGCAGACCGCCATCGTGTCGGCGACCGCGCCGTACTCCGCCAGGGGCGTGCCGGTCGCCACGTGCGCGTTCCACAGCCGGGCGCCGTCGACGTGCACCGCGATCCCGGCGCCGTCGGCGAGCTCGCGCAGGTCGCGCAGGTCGCTCATCGGCAGCACGGTGCCGCCGGCGAAGTTGTGGGTGTTCTCGACCGAGACCGCCGCGGTGCGCACGAAGAACGGGCCCATGTCGGGGGCCAGCATGTGCTCGACGACGTCGAGGTCGAGCTGGCCGCGGGGGTGCAGCCAGGTGCGCATCGTCACGCCGCTGATCGCGCCGTGCGCGCCGAGCTCGGCCCGCGCGATGTGGGCCGAGGCCTCGCAGAGCACCTCCTGGCCCGGCTCGACCAGGGCCCGCACCGCCAGCACGTTGGCCATCGACCCGGTGGGGGTGAACAGCGCCGCCTCGTGGCCCAGCAGGCCCGCGACGTGCTCCTCGAGGTCGAGCACGGTCGGGTCCTCGCCGTACACGTCGTCGCCGACCTCGGCGCGCGCCATGGCGGCACGCATCGACTCGGTGGGCTTGGTCAGGGTGTCGGAGCGCAGGTCGATCACCCCGGCATCCTCACACCCGCGCCCCCGGCCGGTGGCACCCGCCCGGGGGGGGGCCCCCCCCCGCCCCGG
>NZ_JBDYKJ010000116.1:0-7142 GCF_040012395.1 Nocardioides sp. 31GB23
TGAAGTATCTCAGGGCCCACCGACAAAGCACCAGGTCAGAAGCCGTTTTCCACAGGCGGATCGAAACTTTTTTCGAGGAGTTCGAGTCGGTGCGGAAGCGACCGGTCGGTGGTGCAAAAGCGACCGGTCGGTGGTGCGAAACTGACTGCTCGGCCGGCCTCAGTAGCCGACGGAGCCGGATCAGGTCAGCTGCAGGGTCGTGACGCAGGTGGGGTCGTCGGGGTTCCGGGTGGTGATCGGCGCCGTCCCGGTGCGCCCGTCGTGGGTGATCGTCAGGGTCGCGTCGAGGTCGCGCGGCACCCACAGGCCCACGAACCCGTTGTCGTAGGTCCGGCGGGTCTCGTCGACGAGCACCTCGCCGTCGGCGGTGGTCAGCGTGACGTCGACTCTCTCGTCGCCCAGCTCACCGACGCAGGTGGTGAGGCTGTGGAAGTGGCACTCGTGGGTCTGGTCCACGTAGGGCGCGACCGAGACGTAGACCTGGTCCTCCGGCATCGGCAGTCGCGCCTCGCGGCCCTGGTCGTCGGTGACCACGACGGCGTCCGGCTGCACGGAGGCCATCAGGTCGCCCGGCCGGTCGGCCAGGGCCATGGTGTCGAGCCGCTCGATGACCTCCGGGGCCTCGAGCCCCGCGAGGTCGTGGTCGGCCAGCACGGCGGCCGCCGCAGACGACGCAGAAGAAGAGGAGGAGGGCTGCGCCTCCGGGCCGGATGCGCAGCCGGCGAGCAGCAGCCCGCAGGCCACCACCGCTGCAGCGACGGACAGACGCGCTCTGGCAGGAGTCGACATGGGACCTCTCCGGACGATGGGTGGGGGGCGGCCCGCCCATCATCCCGCCCGCCCCCAAGGGCATCGGCCAGGGCATCGACGGGGCATCGACGGGGCCCGCTACCCCAGCCGTCGTACGACGTCGGCGGCGGCCGCGAGCTGGTCGCGGTCGCAGGAGGTCGGGATCAGCTGCACCTCGTCGCAGCCGAGGGCGGCGAACCCGCGCAGCGTCTCCTCGAGCTCGGCGGCGGTGCCGGCGAACCCGGTGGTGGGCGCCATGGCGTCGACGAGGGAGGCGGGCAGCCAGTTCATGTAGTGCCGCAGGTGGCGGTGCACCTGGGTGCGGGCGGCGCCGTCGCCGTCGTCGAGGGCGAACCAGAACGACGTGGTCAGCCTCGGCGCCGGCCGCCCCGCCTCGGCCCACGACGACCGGGCCAGGTCGAAGAGCGACGCGACGGCGTCCACGTCGAGGTCGAGGGTGACGCCGGCGAGCCCGTCGGCCCAGGTGGCGGCGTGCTGCACGGTGCGCGGGCCCATGGTGCCGACGAGCACGGGCGGCCCGCCCGCCTGCCCGGGCGGCGGCCCCACGGGCAGGGTCGCCTCGACGACCCGCTCCCCCGCCCACACCCGCCGCATCACGCCGACCCGCTCGGCCATCTCGCGCATCGTGCGGGTCGACAGGTCGGCACCCGCGGCGCGGTAGTCCTCGTCGCGCCCGCCGACCCCGACCCCCACGGTGAGCCGCCCGCCGCAGAGCCGGTCGGCGGTGGCGAGTGCCTTGGCCAGCGGCACCGGCTCGTGCAGCTGCGGCACCAGCACGGTGAGCGCGATCGGCACGTCGGTGGTCCAGGCCGTCACCGCCCCGAGCAGGGTGAGCGTCTCGGGGTTGTCGAAGGCCAGCCGCTCGCCGAAGCACAGCGACGACCAGGGCCCGGTGTCGATGGCGCGCGCCCAGGCCTCGAGCGTGCCGGGCTCGGCCCACAGGTCGGGCTCCATCACGGGCAGCGTCATGCCGATCTCCACGCCCGCACTCTCGCAGAGCAACCGGGCCGCCACAGCAGGTCGAGCGATCCCCTACCCTGCCGAGGGTGGGTCGACGACGAGAGGCACCGGTCGCGGCGATCCTGGTCGCGCTGCTGGCGGTCGGGGTCGTGGGCGGCACCGGCTACGCCTGGTCCCGCTGGAACGACCAGGTCGCCACCGACACCGATGTGGAGTCGGTCGTCGACCCGGGCTCGCGCGACGAGCAGCTGCCCGACGCGCCGGGCCTGCCGACCGCGGAGCCCGAGCCGGAGCCGGCGTACGAGCCGCCGACCTTCTCGACCCTCACCCCGACCGCCAACCGGCCCCGCCCGGTGCTGCTGCTGGTCGGCGACGGCTGGGCGGCCGGTGAGGGCGCCTCCGGCGACGACGCGTCGTACGCCGCTCGGCTGGGCAGCGACCTGGGCTGGGACGTGCGCGTGGTCGCCGAGCCGGGCGCGAGCTACCTCGCCGCGGACGAGGCGGGCGCCACGATCCCCGAGCTGTGGGCCGACGCCCCGCTCGCCGACATCGACCCCGACGCGGTGCTGGTGCAGGCCGACTACCCGGCGCCCGACCCCGACGTCGACGCGGTCACCGCGGCGATCTCCGAGCTGGGCGACCGGATCGGGGCCGACCTGCCCGGTGCGCCGGTGGTGGCGATCAGCTCGTTCCGCCCCGACGGCGTGAGCGCGAAGGACGAGACGGCGATGACGCGGGCGTGGCGCGCCTTCGACGGCACGCTGGTGCTGCGTCCGACCAGGCTGGGCTTCGCCGACCTGCCCACCGGCCCCGCCGGCAACCCCCTCGACGCGGGCCACGAGCTGATCGCGACCAGCCTCGAGGAGGCCTTCCGCGAGGCCGGGCTGGTGCCGGGCGGCTGAGCCGTCACGATCCCGCCGGGTCCCTCGGGTCCGTCGGCGGCGCAGAGTCGGGTTGCCAGCGCAGCAGGTCGCCGGGCTGGCAGTCGAGGACCTTGCAGAGCGCCTCGAGGGTGCTGAACCGCACCGCCTTGGCCCGCCCGTTCTTGAGCACCGCCAGGTTGGCGGGGGTGATGCCGACCCGCTCGGCGAGCGTGCCGACGGCCATCTTGCGGCGCGCGAGCATCACGTCGATGTCGACGACGATCGGCATCAGATGACCCCGTCGAGCTCGGCCTGCAGCCGCTTGGTCTCGTCGTCGAGCGCGACCGCCTGCGCCAGCAGGGTGCGCATCACGTAGACCACCAGCGCCACCCCGCCGGCCACCATCGCCAGCCCGCAGACGATGCCGACGGCTCCCGGCGCGATCTCGTCGTCGGGCGTGGTGCGGTTGGCGTACGCCGCCAGCACGGCCAGCCCCAGCACCACCACGGCCCCGGCGCCGATGGCCGCGATCACGCGGTCGACGTGACGGAAGGCCGCGAACGAGAAGACCGTCCCGTGGCGCACCATCGTCAGCAGCCGCCAGATCTCCACCCCGATCACCTGCAGCGCGAGGACGCCCACGACCAGCAGCGCCACCAGCGGGATACGCAGGTCGGCGCGGTCCTCCCCGCGCTCGAGCCAGAGCTGGAAGCCCAGCAGCACCTGCACACCCACCGACCCGACCAGGGCCAGCCCGATCACGCCCCGCAGGACCAGGACCACGCGTGTGTTCATCCGACACCCCTCTCGACCAACAGTGGATATCTATCGTAACTCGATAGACGACGCCAATGCCAAAACCGCCGACCACGCCGCGACCGGTGCGCCGTGCACAAAATGGCCCGCGAGGTTCGTCCCCAGCGCCGTAGGCGGTCGAGCGCCGCGTCCCTAGTGTCGTGGGTCACACCCCTCGGGGTGAGGCGGCCGTCCGGCCGCCCACCCCCGATCCGCCTTGGAGGTCCGATGCAGCTGGGCTACCTGCCGTGGGACGGCACGACGGCGCTCCGCGAGCGCCGCCACGAGATCGGTCTGCGCGACGACCGGGTCGAGCTGAGCTACGAGCAGTTCGAGACCCGGGTCGAGGCCTTCGCCGAGCAGCTCGCCGAGCAGGGATTCGGGCGGGGCGCGGTCCTGGCGATCATGCTGCCCAACCGCGTCGAGCTGCTCGTGGCCATGTTCGCCGCGTGGCGCCTCGGCGGCGCCGCCACCCCGGTCAACCCGGTGTTCACCGCGCACGAGGCCGAGCACCAGCTGGGAGACTCCGGTGCCGCCGTGGTGGTCAACCTCGGGCCCGACGCGCCCTCCGACGGGCGGTGCACGATCCACGTCGACGACATGCGCACCGAGCGCCGGGGCGAGGCCGTGCGTCCCGTCGCGCTGGCCGGCGACGACCTCGCGCTGCTGATCTACACGAGCGGATCGACCGGCCACCCCAAGGGCGTGATGCTCGACCACACGCACGCCGAGGCGATGTCCCGCTCGATGGCCGAGCACCTCCGGCTGACCCACGACGACCACTGCATGCTCATCCTGCCCCTGTTCCACGTGAACGCGATCATGGTCAGCGCGCTGGCCACGATGCGCTCCGGCGGCCAGCTCAGCGTGATCGGTCAGTTCTCGGCGCGGACCTTCTTCGACCGGGTCGAGCAGCTGCGCCCGACGTACTTCTCCGCGGTGCCGACCATCTACGCGGTCCTGGCCGCGCTGCCCGACGACGTCCGCCCCGACACCTCCTCGCTGCGCTTCGTCATCTGCGGCGCCGCACCGGTGTCCCGCGAGCTGCTGGAGAGGTCCCAGGAGCGCTACGGCTTCACGATCGTCGAGGGGTACGGCCTCACCGAGGGCACCTGCGCCTCCGCGTGCAACCCGGTCGACGGCGTCCGCAAGCTCGGCACCGTCGGGCCGGCCCTGCCCGGTCAGCGGCTCGCCATCGGTGGCGCCGACGGCGAGCACCTGCCTCCCGGTGAGGTCGGCGAGGTGCTCATCTCCGGGCCCACCGTGATGCGCGGCTACCTCAACCGGCCCGAGGCCACCGCCGAGACCGTCGTCGACGGGTGGCTGCACACCGGCGACGTGGGTCATCTCGACGCGGACGGCTACCTCACGATCGTCGACCGCGTGAAGGACATGATCATCCGCGGCGGGGAGAACATCTACCCCAAGGAGATCGAGGCGGTCCTGGCCGGTCTCGACGGTGTCCTCGAGGCCGCCGTCGTCGGCCGTGACGACGAGATGTACGGCGAGGTGCCGGTCGCCTACGTCAGCACCTACCCCGGCTCGGACCTCACCCAGGACGAGCTGCTCGACCACTGCCGCCGGCACCTGACGAGGGTGAAGGTGCCAGAGCGCATCGAGATCATCGACGCCCTGCCCAGGAACCCCGTCGGGAAGATCGACAAGCCCACGTTGCGCCGCGCCCTGGGGGCCCTGCCCGCCTGAGCGCACCACCGCCACCAGCACGACCAGCACGACCAGCACGACGGATGCAGCGCGAGGTCCTCGCGCTGGTTCCTCCTGCCCCGACGAAGGAGATCACTGTGGGATTCAAGACAGCAGACATGCCGCCGGTGGACCCGGCCCACTACGAGGACATGCCGTTCATGGACCGCATGCGGATGCTCGCCACCCACTGGGCCGAGTACGGCTTCGGTGGCCCGAAGTCGAACCACATGCTCTACGTCTACAAGCTCGTCTTCTACGCCGTCGGCGGCGTGCTCGTCATCGCGCTGACCACCCCGGGCCTGGGCGGCCTCGGCAACCTCGCCGGGTGGTGGGGCGAGCCGATCGTCTACCAGAAGCTGATGGTCTGGACCGTGCTCTTCGAGATCGTCGGCCTCGCGTCGTCCTCGGGCCCGCTGGCCTTCAAGTTCAAGCCCTTCATCGGCGGCTTCCTCTACTGGTCGCGCCGCCACACGCTGCGCCTGCCCCCGTGGCCCGGCAAGGTCCCCTTCACGCGAGGCGACCACCGCACCCCCGTCGACGTCACCATCTACCTGGTCATCCTGGCGGTGCTCGGCTTCCTGATGGTGACCCCGGGCGCCGAGACCTCCGCGATGCCGGGCAGCGACGCCGGGCTGCTCCCGCAGTGGGGCCTGCTCGCCTACGTCGCCCTGATCATCGTGATGGGGCTGCGCGACAAGGTCGTCTTCCTCGCCGCCCGCTCCGAGCAGTACGTCGCGGTGATGTTCTTCTTCGGCGTCCTGTCCCACCACGTCGACATGATCCTGGCCGCCAAGATCGCCATGGTCTCCATCTGGCTCGGTGCCGGCATCTCCAAGTTCGGCCACCACTTCACCAACGTGGTCCCGCCCATGGTCAGCAACACCCCCTGGATCACCTCGCTGCGCTTCAAGCGCTCGCTCTACCGCGACTACCCGGAGGACCTGCGCCCGTCGAAGGTCTCGTGGGGCTTCGCCCACGTCGGCGGCACCGTCGTCGAGCTGGTGCTGCCGATGGTCCTGCTGTTCTCGACGAGCCCGACCCTGACCTGGCTGGCGATCGCCGGCATGATCGCCTTCCACGTCTTCATCACCTCCACGTTCCCGCTGGCCGTGCCGCTGGAGTGGAACATCTTCTTCATCTTCGCGGCGGCCTGGATCTTCGGCGGGTTCCCCGCCTGGGACGGCTACGCCGTCACCGACATCAGCTCGGCCTGGCTGCTGCTGCCGGTCGTGGCCGCCTTCGTGACCTTCCCGATCCTGGGCAACCTGCGACCCGACCTGGTCTCCTTTCTGCCGTCCATGCGCCAGTACGCCGGCAACTGGGCCTCGGCCACGTGGGCCTTCCGCGGCGACGAGGCGGAGAACAAGCTCAACACCCACCTGGTGAAGTACAACGCCAACCAGGTCGACCAGCTGGCCGGCGCCTTCGGCAAGGACATCGCCGAGATCTTCATGCAGAAGGCGATGGCCTGGCGCACCATGCACAGCCAGGGCCGCGGCCTGATGTCGCTGATGATGCGCCACCTCGACCGGCTGGAGAACTACCGCATCCGCGAGGGAGAGTTCGTCTGCACGACCCTGGTGGGCTGGCAGTTCGGCGACGCCCACCTGCACAACGAGGCGACGATCAGTGCCGTGCAGAAGCGCTGCCGGTTCGAGCCCGGCGAGTGCATCGTGGTGTGGGTGGAGTCCCAGCCGATCCACCGCTCGACCCAGGAGTACAAGGTCATCGACGCCGCCCTGGGTGTCGTCGAGCGGGGCACCTGGAACGTGCGTGAGGCGGTCGACGAGCAGCCCTGGCTGCCCAACGGCCCCATCCCCCACACGGTGACGTGGCGGATGGCCGGCTACGAGCCGGCCGGCGACCACGTGCACCCGGTCGCGCAGGGTGCCGCCTCCGGGCGCACGGTGATCCCGGCACCCGCCGTCCCTGTCGCGCCGGCGGATGGCAGAGTCGAGGCGTGACCACCGCAGTCGTGGTCGGCAGCGGGCCCAACGGGCTCGCTGC
>NZ_JBDYKJ010000117.1:0-6621 GCF_040012395.1 Nocardioides sp. 31GB23
ACCAGGACCTCCTCGGCGGCCGCGAGCTGCTCGACCGTTGTCTCGAGGGGTGCCTGCTCGGCGGCGGCGACGATGACGCGGACCTGGCGGGTGGTGATCGCCCCGGTCGCGTAGGCCTGGCGGGCGTGGTGGTACTTGGTGCGCAGCAGCTCGGCGATCCGGGCGCCGCCGGCGAGGACCTCACGGGACTGCCCGGTCAGTGCGGCGGCCCAGGCGTCGGTGCCGGTGGCGGCCTCGGCGTCGGCGACCTGGCGGCGTTCGGCCTCACCGAGCACGTCACCGAGCAGGGCGCAGGCCTCGGCCTCGAGGCCGGAGAGTGCCTGCACCAGGGCGGCGAGGTCGTCGACCGGCTGGTGCTTCAGGTCGCCCTCGCGCGCCGCGGCCATCGCTGCACGAGCGGTCGCGACCGCCTGCGCCACCGGACCGGCCTCCGCTGCCGGGAAGCTGCTCGCGGGCACCCCGGCACCCGGGTCGGGGACCCGGTCGCTGGTGGGGTTCTGGAGCAGCCTCATGCCCACCATTCTCCCAAGCCAAGAGCCGGATGGGAACACCAGTTCGACAATCTGTGGAGAAGTCCCGCGGCGGCTCCATGGGGTCTCGCGTCCGATGTTGCCAAAGGTCATACCTTTGAGGCACCCTCAGGGTGACCGACCCCACACCGAGCCGCTCGGCACCGACCGAGCCCCGCCCCGCCTGGAGACCCGATGGAAGCGATCGCTCCCGCCCACGGCACCGCCACGCTGCTGCTGATCGCAGCCGCCGCGGTCGCCGTCCTGCTGTTCCTGATCATGAAGGTGCGGCTGCACGCCTTCATCGCGCTCGTGCTGGTGAGCCTGCTGACCGCGGTGGCCGCGGGCATCCCGCTGGCGCTGGTGCCCACGGCGTTGACCAGCGGCTTCGGCAGCACGTTGGCGTCGGTGGCGCTGCTGGTCGGCTTCGGGGTGATGCTCGGGCGGCTGCTCGAGATCACCGGTGGCGCCCAGGTGCTCGCCGACACCCTGATCAACCGGTTCGGCGAGGAGCGGGCCCCCTTCGCCCTCGGCGTCGCCGCACTGCTCTTCGGCTTCCCGATCTTCTTCGACGCGGGCCTCGTGGTCTTCCTGCCCATCATCATCACCGTCGCCCGCCGCTTCGGCGGCTCGGTCCTCTACTACGCGCTGCCCGCGGCCGGCGCCTTCGCCGCCATGCACGCGATCGTCCCGCCGCACCCCGGCCCCGTCGCCGCGGGCACCGTGCTGGGCGGTGACATCGGCGTCGTGCTGCTGGTGGGCCTGCCCGTCGCCGTGCTGAGCTGGTACGTCGGCGTCTACCTCGTCTCGCGCTGGCTCGGCGCGCGCATCGACGTGCCGCTGCCCGACCTGCTGCTCGGCCCCGTCAACGGCGGCCGCGACGCCGGCACCGAGGCCGGCACCGGCACCGACGGCTCGACCGGCACCACGACGACCACCGCCACCACCGCGAGCACCACCGTCGCCCCGCCGGCCTTCTCGACCGTCCTGGGGCTGCTGCTCGTGCCGCTGGTGCTGATCGCGCTCAACACCGTGCTGACGACCATGGTCACCGCCGGCACGATCGACGAGGGCAACAGCCTCGTCGAGGGCCTGCAGCTGGTCGGCCAGACCCCCGTCGCCCTGCTGATCACGCTGCTGCTGGCCATCACCACCATCGGTCGGCGCGGTCGCACGCTCTCGGAGACCACGCACGTGCTCGACGAGGCGCTCGGCCCGATCTGCTCGATCATCCTGATCACCGGCGCCGGCGGCATGTTCGGCGGCGTGCTGCGCGCCAGCGGCATCGGCGAGGCGCTGACCAGCTCGCTGTCCGACCTGGGCATGCCGCTGCTGCTGCAGGCCTTCCTGATCGCCACCGCGCTGCGCGTGGCCCAGGGCTCGGCCACCGTGGCGCTGACCACCGCCGCCGGCCTGATCGCCAGCCAGGCAGCGGGCCTGCACGACGTGCGCGTGGCCCTGCTGGTCATCGCGGTGGCCGCCGGCGCGACCGTGCTCTCGCACGTCAACGACTCCGGCTTCTGGCTGGTCAGCCGCTTCTTCGGCATGGACGAGAAGACCACCCTGAAGACCTGGACGGTCATGGAGACCACGCTGGGCCTGTCCGCCTTCGCAGCCGCGGCGGTGCTCTGGCCCCTCAGCGGCCTGCTGCTGTGACCGGGGTCCGCCGCGCCGACGGGTCAGTCGTCGCTGGTGGCGCGCAGCACCTCGGTGCAGATCGCGGTCATCGCCGAGCGGGCCGCCTCCGGCTCGCCGGCGGCGACCGCCTCGGCGACCACCAGGTGCAGGCGCCGGGCCTCGGGCTTGGGGCGCGGCGGCATCAGGTCGTGGTCGGTGCGCCCGCGCAGCACCTCCTCCACCACGTCGCACAGCCCGGCGAACATCTGGTTGCCCGACAGGTGCAGCAGCCGGCGGTGGAAGGCGACGTCGTGCTCGAGGAAGGCCTGCAGGTCGCCGGCCGCGCCGGTGGTCTCCATGTCGTGGGCCAGGCGCAGCAGCGCCGCGCCGTCGTCGGCGGCGGCGTGCTCGGCGGCCAGCGCCGCCGAGGCCGGCTCGACCGCGGCGCGCAGCTGCGAGAGCTCGCGCAGGTGGGCGGTGCGCTGCTCGCCGTCGAGGCGCCAGCGCACCACCGCGGGGTCATAGGAGCTCCAGTCGGTGGCCGGCCGGATGCGGATGCCGGTGCGCCGGCGGCTCTCGACCAGGTGCTTGGAGGCGAGGACCTGCACGACCTCGCGGGCCACGGTGCGCGAGACGGCGTACTCGGCGCCGAGCCACTCGAGGGTGATCACGGTGCCCTCGGCCAGCGAGCCGTCGATGATGCGCGGGCCCAGGCTCGCCAGGACCTCCTCGTGCATCGTCGCCATGTCGGGGAGCCTAGGTCATGAGCGCGGCCTCCCCGGGCCGGACGGGCGCGCTGCCCCATCTCGTCGTGATGGGCGTCTCCGGCACCGGCAAGACGTCGGTGGCGAGCCTGCTCGCCGAGCGCCTCGGTCTGGTCTTCATCGAGGGCGACGCGCTGCACCCCCGGGCCAACGTCGCCAAGATGAGCGCCGGCCAGCCCCTCACCGACGACGACCGGGCGCCCTGGCTGGCCGCGCTGGCCGCCGAGGTGCGCCGCCACGAGGCGGGCGGGGCCGCGACCGTGCTGACCTGCTCGGCGCTGCGCCGGCGCTACCGCGACGCGCTGCGGGCCGGCGACGCACCCGGCACCCGGGTCTTCGTGCACCTCGAGGCGCCGGCCGCGCTGCTGCGCGAGCGGATGGAGCAGCGCGAGCACTTCATGCCCGCCTCGCTGCTGGACTCCCAGCTCGCCACGCTCGAGCCGCTCGGCGCCGACGAGGCGGGGCTGCGCGTCGACGTCAGCGCGCCCCTGGCCGTCGTCGTCGACCGCGTGGTCGAGGCGCTGGTCGCGGGCCGACCGGGGGCCGGACCCCCTGCGGGGGAACCGCTCGTCGGTCCCGGCCGGTAGGAAGGGGGCGTGCCCCACGACCCGAGCGACCACTTCGTCCACGTCCGCGGTGCCAGCGAGCACAACCTGCAGCACGTCGACGTCGACCTGCCCCGCGACGCGCTGGTCGTCTTCACCGGAGTCTCGGGGTCGGGCAAGTCCTCGCTCGCGTTCGGCACGCTCTACGCCGAGGCCCAGCGCCGCTACTTCGAGTCCGTGGCGCCCTACGCCCGGCGGCTGCTGCAGCAGGTCGGCGCACCCCACGTGCAGGAGATCACCGGCCTCCCGCCGGCGGTGGCCCTGCAGCAGCGCCGCGGGGCGCCGAGCTCACGCTCCAGCGTCGGCACCCTGACCACGCTGTCCAACCTGGTGCGGATGCTCTACTCGCGGGCCGGCACCTATCCCGCGGGCGCGCAGCGTCTGGGCGCCGAGGCATTCTCGCCCAACACCACGGCCGGCGCCTGCCCCGAGTGCCACGGGCTGGGGGAGGTGCACGACGTGGCCGAGGACCTGCTGGTCCCCGACCCCTCGATGAGCATCCGCGACGGTGCGATCGCCGCCTGGCCGGGCGCCTGGCAGGGCAAGAACCTCCTGCGGGTGGTGAAGGCCGTCGGCATCGACGTCGACGTGCCCTTCGAGCAGCTCTCGCGCACCGACCGCGACTGGCTGCTCTACACCGACGAGCAGCCGCGCGTGCTGGTCGACCGGCGCGGTGAGCCCGACGACTCGACCGGCCGCGACTACCACGGCACGTTCTGGAGCGCGCGCAAGCACGTGCGGCACGTGCTGGCCGACACCAAGAGCCAGATGATGCGCGACAAGGCCATGCGCTTCGTCCGGGCGGTCAGCTGCTCGGCCTGCGGCGGCACCGGCCTCCAGGCCGACTCGCTCGCCGTGACCTTCCGCGGGCTCACCATCGCCGAGACCAACGCGCTGTCCTTCGTCGACCTGGCCGAGCAGCTGCGACCCGTCGCCGAGCTGGGCGAAGCCGCGGCCGCCACGTCGTCGGCCGACTCGGGGGAGAGCACGGAGGTGGCGGTGCGGCTGTGCGCCGACCTCGTCGCCCGGGTCGACGTGCTGCTCGGCCTGGGCCTGGGCTACCTGTCCCTGGGCCGCAGCTCCACGACCCTCTCGCCCGGCGAGACCCAGCGCCTGCGGATCGCCACCCAGCTGCGCTCCGGGCTCTTCGGGGTCGTCTACGTGCTCGACGAGCCCTCCGCCGGCCTGCACCCCGCCGACGCCGAGCCGCTGCTCGACGTGCTCGACCAGCTCAAGGCCTCGGGCAACTCGCTCTTCGTGGTCGAGCACGACCTCGACGTCGTGCGCCGCGCCGACTGGGTGGTCGACATCGGACCGGGCGCCGGCGAGGGCGGCGGACGGGTGCTCTACTCCGGGCCCGTGGGCGGGCTCGAGGACGTGGCCGACTCCGTCACCGGGGCGCACCTCTTCGGCCGGGTCGAGCCCGTCGAGCGGCAGCGGCGTACGCCGCACGGCTGGCTGCACCTGCGCGGGGTCAGCAGGCACAACCTCGACGACCTCGACGTCGACCTGCCGCTGTGCACCCTCACCGCGGTCACCGGGGTGTCCGGCTCGGGCAAGTCGACCCTGGTCACCCAGGTGCTGGCCGAGCTGGTGCGTCGCCACCTGGGCCAGAAGCCCGACGACGAGGACGACGGCGCGCTCGAGATCGACGTCGACGACGCCACCGGCCTGGAGTCCTTCGACCGGCTTGTGCGCGTCGACCAGCGCCCGATCGGGCGCACCCCGCGCTCCAACCTGGCCACCTACACCGGCCTCTTCGACGCGGTGCGCAAGCTCTACGCCGCCACCCCCGAGGCCCGCGCGCGCGGCTACGGGGCCGGCCGCTTCTCCTTCAACGTCGCCGAGGGGCGCTGCGAGACCTGCCAGGGGGAGGGCTTCGTCTCCGTCGAGCTGCTCTTCATGCCCGGCACCTACGCCCCGTGCCCGGCCTGCGAGGGTGCGCGCTACAACCCGGAGACCCTCGAGATCCGGCACCGCGGCCGCAGCATCGCCGACGTGCTCGCGCTGTCGGTCGACGAGGCCGCCGAGGCGCTCGACGACGTGCCGGCGGCCGTGCGCAGCCTGGCGACGCTGCGCGAGGTCGGCCTGGGCTACCTGCGCCTGGGCCAGCCCGCCACCGAGCTCAGCGGTGGCGAGGCGCAGCGCATCAAGCTGGCCACCGAGCTGCAGCGTGCGCGCCGGGGGCACGCGCTCTACCTGCTCGACGAGCCGACCGCCGGGCTGCACCCGGCCGACATCGCGCTGCTGGTGCACCAGCTGCACCGCCTGGTCGACGCCGGCAACACCGTGGTGGTCGTCGAGCACGACCTGGCCACGATCGCTGGCGCCGACTGGGTGGTCGACCTCGGCCCGGCCGGAGGCGACGGCGGAGGTCGGGTGGTGGCCACCGGCACCCCCGCCGAGGTCGCCGCCGCCGAGGGCAGCGTCACCGCGCCGTACCTGGCCCGGCACCTGGCCCAGCGCGAGGGCGCCCGGGCGGGAGCCTGAGCAATCTCAGGTGTCGTGGCCGCCGAGCTCGGGTGAGACCAGCACCAGTGGCGTGCGTCGGCGCAGCGCCACCGGGAGCGTCGAGCAGGCGACCAGCGCCACGAAGCCGCTGATGATCTTGTCGCCCAGCGAGACGACCATGTTGGACAGCCCGACGGCCACCTCGAGCAGACCGGTCATCTCCACGAAGGTGTCGGTGACGACGTCCTGGCTGTGCCCGACCCCGCCGCCGTAGAGCAGCACGAGCACCGGGATCGCCACGAGGGTGCAGGTCACGGCGACCAGCACGTTGAGGCCCATGAAGCGCAGCAGCGTGCGGCCCATGGCCAAGCGCCGCACGCCGTAGCCCCAGACCAGCGCGCCGGCCATGTTGACCAGGGCGAAGGGGATGGAGGCGGTGCCGCTGACCGCGGTGCCGGCCAGGTTGCTGGTCAGGCCGACGGCGACGCCGTACCACGGCCCGAGGGCGATCGCGGCGACCGCGGTGCCGATCATGTCGAGGAAGATCGGCAGGTGCAGCACGTCGACGACGATGCGACCCGCCAGGTTCACCACCACGCAGAGCCCGGCCAGCACCATCGCCAGCCGCAGGGCGGGCGGGGGCGCCGGCGGCTCGCCGGAGCGCCGCCGGCCCGC
>NZ_JBDYKJ010000118.1:0-6433 GCF_040012395.1 Nocardioides sp. 31GB23
GAACCCGGAAGTTAAGCCTTTCAGCGCCGATGGTACTGCAACCGAGAGGTTGTGGGAGAGTAGGACGCCGCCGGACATACACTCCGTAGGGGCCACCGCAAGGTGGCCCCTACGTGCATTTACCCCTGACCATCAGGTCGACGAAGGAGCATCCCGTGGCTGAGCAGCGACGCAACCAGCGCCCCACCGGCGCTCGCCCCTCGGGTGGGCGTCCCACCGGCGGGGGCCGTCCGTCCTCGAGCAGGTCCTCGGAGGGGCGTCCCGAGCGCGGTGGACGCTCGGACTCGCGCGACTCCCGTGACTCCCGCGGTGATCGCGACTCCCGCGGTGGACGCGGTGGCCAGTCCCGCGACCGCAAGTCCGGGCCCCGTGGGGCCGGCAGCGGTCGCTCGGTCGAGAAGGAAGCACCCCGCTCCGCCGACCAGGCGGTCTACGACGGCCCCGAGCTGCCCGACGACATCACCGGCAAGGAGCTCGACCGCTCTGTCATCGCCCAGCTCAAGGGCCTGCCCGAGAAGCTGGCGGCCCGGGTGGCACGCCACCTCGCGGCGGCAGGGGCCCTCATCGACGAGGACCCCGAGACCGCCTACCAGCACACCCTGGCCGCGCGTGCGCGCGCGCCTCGGTTGGCCGTGGTGCGCGAGGCCGCCGGTGAGGCGGCGTACGCAGCGGGTCACTACGCCGAGGCGCTGGCCGACCTGCGAGCCGCGAAGCGGATGAACGGCGCGACCGCGTACCTGCCGATCATCGCGGACTGCCACCGCGCGCTGGGGCAGCCCGACCAGGCGCTCAAGCTCGCCAAGAGCCCGTCGGTGGCCAACTTCGAGGCCGAGGCGAAGGCCGAGATGACCATCGTCGAGGCCGGAGCCCGTCGCGACATGGGCCAGATGGACGCCGCGCTGCGGACCCTCGAGCTGGCGCCGCTGCTCTCGAAGAGCCGCGCTCCCTGGGTCGTGCGGCTGCGCTACGCCTACGCCGACACCCTCGAGTCCGCCGGTCGGACCACCGACGCACTGGCGTGGTTCCACCGCACCGACGCCATCGACGCCGACGAGATCACCGACGCCGCCGAGCGCGCAGCCATCCTCGAGAAGGCCGAGCGGGGCTGACCCGACCGGGACCGCACCCGGTCGCTGCGTCAGGGGGTGAGGATCGCGAGGACGGCCTCGGTGCCCGCCTCGCGCTTGCCCCACCTGGGGCCCTCGCGGAAGGCGATCGCCGGTCGGTCCAGGTAGAGCGCTCCCGGCTCCTCGCCTACGACGCGCACCACGATCGAGTCGCCCGGGCCCAGCGTGGCCCCCGCGGGGTCCAGCAGGGCACGGCAGAACGGCTCGGGGTCGCTGGTGACCCCCACCGAGCCGCCGCGGCACAGGAGCGGCTCGAGGGTGACGGCGACCGTGGCGTCGGCGCGCAGGTGCACCCCGGCCACGTGGAGCTCGCGGTCGAAGTCGGCGCCGGCGCTCCAGACCCCCACGTAGACGGGCCTGCCTGCCGCGGTGACCGCCGTGACGTGGCCGTCGCGAGTGGGCAGTGTCGCCGGGTTGGTGACGAACCACCAGGCGAACAGCAGCGCGCCCGCGGTGGCGAGGCCAGCGACCGCACGTCGCACGAGCCTCCCGGGCGCGACCCCGAGACCGTGACCGGGGCTCTGTTGCGACATGGCAGGAGCGTAGGGCATGGGGAGCCGGCGTCTCGTGGGGGAGAACGTGTTCTTGTTCCGGGGTCCGCCGCTGGCATGATGGCCCGATGAGCGCTCCTGTGACACTGGACAGACCTGCCCTCGAGGGCAGCGTGGCCGTGCGTGACGGTCGCCGGCTCAGCTTCGCCGAGTACGGCGCACCGCGGGGCAGGGCCGTGGTCTGGATGCACGGCACCCCTGGAGCCCGTCGCCAGGTGCCGGTCGAGGCCCGTCGCCTCGCTCTCGAGCAGGGCGTGCGGATCATCGGTGTCGACCGCCCGGGGATCGGTTCCTCGACGCCGCACGTCTACCGCGACCTGCTCGACTGGACCCACGACCTGGAGCACCTGCTCGACGCGCTGGGTGTGGAGGCCACCCACCTCGTCGGGCTCTCCGGGGGAGGCCCCTACGTGCTCGCCGCGGGGGCCGCGCTGCCCGGGCGGGTGCACGGCATCGCGGTGCTCGGCGGAGTGGCCCCCACGGTGGGGCCGGACGCCGCCGAGGGCGGGGCGATCAGCCTGGCGGTGCGCCTGGCTCCGCTGCTCGCGCTGGGGCGCGTGCCGCTGGGCGTCGCCCTCAACCAGCTCGTGCGGCTCGCCAGGCCGGTGGCGGGGTCCTTCCTCGACCTGTACGCCGCCGTGCAGCCCCCCGGCGACAAGACCCTGCTGTCGCGACCGGAGTTCCGGGCGATGTTCGTCGACGACCTGCTCAACGGCAACCGCTTCCAGTCCACGGCGCCGATCAGCGACCTGCTGCTGTTCTGCCGCGACTGGGGCTTCGCGCCTGCCGACGTGCGGGTGCCGGTGCGGTGGTGGCACGGCGACGACGACCACATCGTGCCGCTGCGCCACGGCCGGCACGTCGTCGACCGGCTCCCCGACGCCGAGCTGACGGTCATCGAGGGCGAGAGCCACCTCGGGGGCCTCGGGGTGGTCGAGGAGGTCTTGGGGACCCTGCTGGATCTCGGCCCGCGCCGTGGCGCCGGTGCGGCCGCGCCGGCCTGAGGACGGCCGGCGACACGGGCCCGCGGGACTGGTGCTCGGCCGCATCATGGGCCACAATGATCCCAAACCACATATGTGTCACTCGATCCTTCGAGACTCCTGACGAGACCGCTGGGGAAGGCGTACCTCGCGCCGGAGATGAAGGAGGTCACGGTGACCGCAACGACTGCCACCCGCACCGCGACGAGGGGCGTGCTCTACGTCCATTCAGCACCCTCCGCGCTGTGCCCCCACATCGAGTGGGCAGTGGGCGGTGTGCTCGGCATGCCCGTGAGCCTGGACTGGACGCCCCAGCCGGCGCAGAGCGGGAGCTACCGCGCCGAGCTGTCCTGGACCGGCGCGGTGGGCTCCGCCGCCGCCACCGCCTCAGCGCTGCGCGGGTGGAACCACCTGCGCTTCGAGATCACCGAGGAGCCCAGCCCCGGTGTCGAGGGCACCCGCTACTCCTACACCCCCGACCTCGGCGTCTACCACGCCGTGACCGGGATGCACGGCGACATCATGATCCCCGAGGACCGGCTCAAGGCCGCGGTGGTCAAGGCTGCGCTCGGTGACACGACGTTGCTCGTCGAGATCGACAAGCTGCTCGGCAAGCCCTGGGACGACGAGCTCGAGACCTTCCGCCACGCGGGGGACGGTGCGCCCGTGCGCTGGCTGCACCAGGTCGTCTGAGGCGGCCGCTCAGCGTCGGCGCAGGCGGAACCTGGACTTGTCGGCCCAGCCGTCGTGCGTGGTGAAGCCGACGTAGTAGGTCAGCTTCGCCCGGATCTTGAACTTGCCCGCACGTGTCGAGGTGCTGCAGAACTCGAAGGCGTCGCGCCCCTTGCGACGGTCGGAGCCGCTGTGCAGCGCGCCCGAGGCCACGCTCTCGCCGCCGGGACCGACCAGGAAGGTCTCCAGGCCCCACGCCTGGTCGCTCGGCGGGCTCACCTTGTAGCGGTAGGTGTAGGAGCGGCAACCGGGCCGCAACACCTGGTCCTTGGCCCAGGTGCGGGCGTGCTCCGACATGTCGTGCGCGTCCGTGCCGGTGTGCGCCGCGGCCGGCGTCACCGCGCCGGCGAGCAGCCCGGCGGTGAGCAGGGTGGCCGAGGCGGCGGCGAGCGGTGCGGTGAGGTTGCGGGTGCTGGTCGTCATGCGGTCCTCCACGAGAGACGTCGTCGGTTCAACGCAGGTGCGCGCCGAACGTTACGTACGTCACAGCCCCTCGTCGACCGCGTCTACCCGCGGAGCGTCAGAGCGGGATGTTGCCGTGCGCCCCGCGGCGTACGCCGACGCTCTGGACGGCCTCGTCGATCGCCCGGGCGATCGCGGAGCGGGTCGCGGCGGGCTCGACGACCTCGTCGACCACGCCGATCTCGACGGCTCGCTCGACGCCGCCGGCGATCCGCTCGTGCTCGGCGGCGAGCTCGGCCTCGAGCGCGGGGCGGATCTCGGGGGAGACCTCGGCCAGCCTGCGGCGGTGCAGGATGCGGACCGCGGCGACCGCGCCCATCACCGCCACCTCGGCGCCGGGCCAGGCGAAGACCTTGGTGGCGCCCAGGGAGCGGGCGTTCATCGCGATGTAGGCGCCGCCGTAGGTCTTGCGGGTCACCAGGGTGACGCGCGGGACCACGCACTCGCCGAAGGCGTGCAGCAGCTTGGCGCCACGTCGTACGACGCCGTCCCACTCCTGGCCCACGCCGGGCAGGTAGCCCGGCACGTCGACCAGCACGATCAACGGGATGCCGAACGCGTCGCACATCCGCACGAACCGGCTCGCCTTCTCGGCCGAGAGCGAGTCGAGGCAGCCGCCCAGGCGCAGCGGGTTGTTGGCCACCACGCCCACGGTGCGCCCACCGAAGCGACCCAGGGCGGTGACGATGTTGGGGGCCCAGCGGGCGTGCAGCTCCTCGACGCTGTCCTCGTCGAGGACCTGCTCCACGAGCGGGTGCACGTCGTAGGCGCGCTTCTTCGACTCGGGCAGGACGGCGGCCAGGTCGCGGTCCTCGACGTCGGCGACCCGCAGGCTGCCCTGCGCCCCGAGCAGGTTCGCGATGCTGCGGGCACGCTGCAGCGCCTCCTCCTCGGAGTCGGTGAGCACGTGAACGACGCCCGAGCGGCGACCGTGCGGCTCGGGGCCGCCCAGGCGCAGCATGTCGACGTCCTCGCCGGTCACCGAGCGCACCACGTCGGGGCCGGTGACGAAGATGCGTCCCTCCGGCCCGAGGATCACGACGTCGGTCAGGGCGGGGCCGTACGCCGCGCCGCCCGCCGCCGGGCCGAGCACCACCGAGACCTGCGGGATGCGTCCCGAGGCCTGGGTCATCACCTGGAAGATGCGGCCCACGGCGTGCAGGCTCAGCACGCCCTCGGCCAGGCGGGCGCCGCCGGAGTGCCACAGCCCGATGATCGGGATCCGGTCGGTCATGGCGCGGTGGTAGGCATCGACGACCACGCGGCAGCCCTCGTCGCCCATCGCCCCGCCCATCACGGTGGCGTCGGAGCAGAAGGCGACCACGGGGGCGCCGCCGACCGTGCCGACCGCGGCCAGCATGCCGGACTCGTCGTCGGGGGTGATCAGCTCGAGGGAGCCCTCGTCGAGCAGCGCCCCCAGCCGGTGCCGGGGGTGGCGCGGGTCCTGCTCCCGGGGCAGCTTGGCCGGCTTCGCGGCGGGCGTGGTGGGAGGGGCGGAGGCGGTGCTCACGTGGTGGTCTCCTGGTCTCAGACGCTGCCGAAGGCGACGGCGACGTTGGCGCCGCCGAACCCGAACGAGTTGTTGAGCGCGACGATGTCGCCGAGCGGCAGGTCGCGGGCCTTGGTGGCGATGTCGAGGTCGACGGCGGGGTCCTGGTCGTCGAGGTTGATGGTGGGCGGCGAGGTCCGGTGGTGCAGGGCCATCACGGTGGCCACCGCCTCCACGGCGCCGGCGCCGCCGAGCAGGTGGCCGGTCATCGACTTGGTCGAGGTCACCACCACCTCGGTGGCGTGGGAGCCCAGGGTCGCGTGCAGCATCAGCCCCTCGGCGATGTCGCCGAGCGGGGTGGAGGTCGCGTGCGCGTTGACGTGCACCACGTCGGCGGGATCGACCTCGCCCTCGTGCAGGGCCCGGGCGATGGCCCGGGTGCCGCCGCGCCCCTTCGGGTCGGGCTGGGCGATGTCGTGGGAGTCGGCGGTCACGCCGGCACCCATCACCACGGCGTAGATGCGCGCACCGCGGGCCAGGGCGTGCTCCTCGGACTCCAGGACCAGCGCGCCGGCGCCCTCGCCGAGGACGAAGCCGTCGCGGCCGGTGTCCCAGGGGCGCGAGACCGTGGTCGGGTCGTTGGTGCTCTTGGAGAGCGCCATCATGTTGGCGAACGCCGCGATGTTGAGCGGGTGGATGGCGGCCTCGGTGCCGCCGGCGACCACGACGTCGGCGCGGCCCAGACGGATCTGGTCGAGGGCCAGCGAGATCGCCTCGTTGCCCGAGGCGCATGCCGAGACCGGGGTGCTGGCGAAGGCGCGCGCGCCGAAGGCCAGGCTGATGCTGGCCGCGGGCGCGTTGGGCATCAGCATCGGGACCGCCAGCGGCGAGACGCGACGCGGGCCCTTCTCGAGCAGCGCGTCGTAGTTGGACAGCAGCGTGGTGACGCCGCCGATGCCCGAGGCGAAGGCGACGCCGACGCGGTCGCCGTCGGGGCCGTCGCCCTCAGCGGTGTCGGCGAGACCGGCGTCGCTCCACGCCTCGGTGGCCGCGATCATCGCGAGCTGGGTCGAACGGTCCCAGCGCCGG
>NZ_JBDYKJ010000119.1:0-5671 GCF_040012395.1 Nocardioides sp. 31GB23
GCCAGAAACCTAGACAGAGAACGGCGTGCGCCACATCAGGCCACGCTCAGCGACCCACGGAAGGGTCACAAGAGCCGAAAATGTGTTGGACCTCCCGGCCGGCGCTGGGGTCGTAGCGCCGCCGCCCGCCCGTGCTGCGGGCCAGCTCGATGAGGGGTTGCAGCGCGTCGGCGGCCTGTGGGTGCAGCGGGATCATGCGTTCGGCGTAGCCCTTGCCGACCGGGATCCGCAGCCGCGGGTGCCCGTCGGGGTAGGTGTCGAGGCAGTCGACGGCGAGCCGGCGGATCTCGTCGCGGCGGGCGCCGCTCCACCGGGCCACGATCAGGGCCGCCCGCTGATAGGGGTTGGGCAGTTGCTCGACGGCGTTCATGAGCTTGGCGAGTTCGTGGTCGGGGATGAACCGCGGCAGCGGTTTGGGGATCTTCGGGATGTCGCCGCGGGTGAACAGCACCCGTGCCGGGACGTCGTCCCATCCCCAGGCGGCGGTCTCGGTTACGAACCGGGTGATCAGCGTGACCACGGTTCGCCGGTAGCTGATGCTCAACGGAGCACCGGTCTGCTGGTTGGTCTGCTTGCCAAGCCAGCGCAAGAACTCCTCGGCATGCTCGCGATGCAGGTCGGCCAGGCTGTCCATCTCCGGATGCGCCTCGCCCATCCAGTTCGCCAGGCGGCGCAGCGCGTCGCGGGCGTGGCGCACGGTCTGTGGCCGGTCCAGGTTGGCGTCCAGGTGCGGCCGTAGGTAGCGCTCGATGACGGCGCAGATCTTCGGCGGCGCGCCGGGCGGGGCGAGCTGGTTCATCCAACTGCCGGCGGTGACCCGTCCGGTCGGCGGCCGGTCTACTTGGCCGAGGTCGAAGAGCAACACGTGCACCGCGTGCAAGCGAGCGATCGCCGAGCGCAGGTACCCGTCGGCGGTCTCGGTTGGCGGTCGCTCGTCGGGTGCCCGGGAGTAGAACTCCCGTACCGGGTCCAGCCGCAGCCGGGCGGTGAAGGCGTCGATCGCGGCGCGGAGCTCGTCGAGGTCATCGACGTTCAGCGCGGTTAGGTCCGGGTCGCCGCGGTGCAGCAGCATCCGCCCCAGCGGCCAGACCAGCTGAGTGCGCGCCGTGGCGTAGCCGAGCTCGGTGAGCCGGGCCACGTGCCGATCGAACAGGCTCGCGTCCACGCCGAGGCCGCCGTGCCGGGCCTGGAGCTTGAACGGGCTGGTGAACGTTCGGGCGAGGAGCACCGGGTAGTCCAGGCCGACGCCGTGCACCAGCGCCAGGTAGGTCAGGTAAGGCATGATCACGCTCGCCCCGCCGTGCGGGTGCTGCCCGCGCACGCAGTTCTCCTTGTCCAGCAGGCGCTGCCGCAGCGGTGCGTCGAACCAGTCGGCCAGCACCGGCCACCGTTCGACGAACCGGTCGTAGTTCTTCATCCGGTCCCAGCGCGACGCGTAGCTGGTGCAGTGCTTCTCGACCCACTCCTGGTAGGTGGCCCGGTCGGCGTGCACCCGTGGCACCACCGCAGGGTCTGGTGCCGCGGTCAGGTGCCGTACGGGGCCGGTTTCGGTCACGACCGGTCCCGCAGCGCGTGGTCGTAATCGGCGAGCACCTGCTCGTCGGAAACTCGGGTGTAGATGCGGACCGACTCCGGCGAGGCGTGCCCGAGCCGCTTCTGCAAGGCCAGTTCGCGCATCCCGCCCTCCCACATCGCGGTGGCGTGCGTGTGCCGCAGCGCGTGCGGCGTCTTGTCCGGCGCCCGGATCCCGAGGCGGTCCAGGCGGCGGGCGAACCCGCGCACCACGGCCTGGTAGCTCAGCGGCTCGCACCGACGTTCACCGGTGCCGCCGACCAGGAACACGAACGGGCTCTCACCGTCCAGCGGCCGTTCGTGCAGCACGTACCGGTTGACGGCGTCCAGCGTGCGCGGCTCATGCAGGTCCACCACCCGTTCGGTTCGTGCCTTTGCCCGGGCGCCGCGAGGGTGGTCGTCGCGCTTGCGGATCGTGACGCGGCGGCGGCCGTAGGAGATGTCGTCGAGCTGCAGGCACAGCACCTCGCCGGGACGTAGGCCGCCGTCGAGCATCAGCAAGACGATCGCCAGGTCGCGCATCGTGGTCAGGCTGGCCAGCAGGACGTCGATGTCCTCGGTGCTCATCGGCCGCGGCAGCCGCAGCGGTAGCCGGACCCGCACCGTGCGGCGGATTGGTTGCTGCCGGCTCGCGCCGACGAACGGCTGGTGACGTTCCGGCACCCGGCCCAGTGCGTGGTCGATCCGCCGCTGCATCGGGTTCTCCCCGTTCGTGTACTGCTCGGCCGCGATCGCCCAGTCGAAGAAGCTCGACGTCGCGGCCAGCACACGCTGCACCGTTGCCGGTGCCAGCAGCCGGCCCTGTTCGGTGGCCACCGTCAGCCCGAGGCGCTGTGCCGGCCGACGCGACGGTACCCGGCGCAGGTAGCCGAGGAACTCCAGCGCCGTCGGCGGACCGAAGTCGTTCCAGCCCAGCGACCGATCGGCCATGAACAGCGCCAGGTGCCGCAGGTCGTAGCCGTAGGCGCACACCGTGTTCGGGCTGTATCCCGCGTCGAACAGGTGGGAGAGGAATGGGTTCACCGCCGCCACCTCGCCACCGTGGTCGTCGACCAGCATCACGCGCCGGACGATGCCGTCCTCCCGCTGCTTGACCACTCGCACACCGGCCTCCCTCGCCGGTGTCCATGTCATCAGGCCGCAGCACTCAACTCATGCAGGCAACCATCCCGGCGTGTCCAGATAACAGAGAACTGTTCGCTCACTGCGCAGACACCCGGGCGGTGAAAGTAAAATTGATGCGCACAGCGTTGACCAGGTCCCGCATGGATGGGCTGACCTGCGAAAACGCATCTTTCGGCGCGAGCGGGCAGGCCTCTGACCTGCGCATTCGCCGATGCGCACACCGGAGGGCTGTCGCGCATGAGATGCAACGGGCGAGCACGTCCCGGCACAGTGTCGTCACCGAGCGCAACGAAAGAAGGACGACACGTGACGAACAGCAATGAAGCGCAGCGGGCACGAGAAACGATGAGCGTGCCGGAGGCCGGCGCCGTGCTTGGCATCGGCCGAGCCGCCGCCTACCGGGCAGCCCAGCAAGGCGAACTGCCAACCATACGAATCGGCAGGCGCCTCCTGGTCCCTCACTCGGCCCTGCGCCAGCTTCTGGGCGGTCCGACGGACACCGGGGCCGCACTGTGAGCGTGATGCGTCGTGGCCAGCAACTAGACCCCGACGACTGGAACGCCAGCGGCATGCCCGTGGACGACGACACCGCGGAGCTGGTGGTGCACTTCGGCGACGCCGCCACGGTCACCACGGCCGCCGAGGTCTGTGGGCGCCTGGGTATCCCGCTGGCCGCATTCCACGAGGGCATGGCCGGCCTTGTCGCCAACGGCTTCCTGACCGTCGAGCCAGACGGCAGCTACGCCGCCGACCTAACCAGCGAGGTCCGGCAGTGACGGCGCGAGAGGCCGCCCGGACCGCGATCCGCCGCCGCGCCATCGCTGAGGGCTGGTCATCCACCCTGCTGGCCATCGCTGAGGATTTGGCAGGCAGCGCGAACGACGACGGCACCCACGCGTTGCGCAGCCAGGTCGCGCAAGCCGAGGCGCTGGGGATCAGTGAGGCCACGGTGAAGCGACGGCGCCAGGACTTGAGAGAGATGGGTGTGTTCGTGGTGCGTCGTCAGGGCGGCAACGGACGCGGCGCCAGCGTCGTGGACCTCGGACCGTCGGTGCTCGACCAGGGCGCAACGCCGGAACCCACTCCCCCAAGTAGCGGGTCAGTGTCAGGCGTGAACGTGACCCCCTACTCGCCCATGACTCCCGACTGCAGCAGCGGGTCAGTGCCAGGCGTGAACGTGACCCCCTACTCGCCGAGTAGCAGGTCAGTAGCAGGTCAGTCGCAGGTCACGGTTACGCCTAAACCTGACCCCGTCCTTCTGTCCTCTAGTCCTCAAGCAGCAAGCAGCAGCAAGGAGCCCGACGTGCACACCGACCCCGGCGCCACCTCCCCCACCCCCGTCGAGCAGATCGCCACGGCGTACGACACCGACACCGACACCGCCGCCGCCCTCCTCGCCATCGCCGAGAAGGACCCCAGCATCCACAACCCCGCCGGCTACCTCCTCGCCGGCACCGAATGGACCAGCTGCCAGCGGATGCTTCAACAGGCCCGCGAGCGAGTCGCCGACGCGGCCACCAGGCAGGACCGCGCCAGCCGCCGCGCGGCCGCCGAGCGAGAGCTGGGACCCCGCCCCGAAGGCCGCCACCTCCAGCACCTCATCTACGCCTGGGACTGCGCCGCGCACGCCTACAGCGCCCGCGAGCGCTATCCCAACCGCTGGCGCGACGAGCTCGACCGCTACCGCGACCTGCAGCGCGACCATCGAGAGGCTGCCACCGCATGACAAACCACCACAACGACGACCCTGACTCCGTGACCGGTCAGTGGGGGTCTCGCGCGCGGGAACAGCGGCCGGGCGTGTCGCCTGCTGTCGCTGCCTTCCGGGAGTTGGTCGCGGCCGACCGTCGGCGCCTGCGTCGGCAGGTCGCTCGTGACGCCGAAGGTGTGCGCACGTGGGTGACCAAGGTCTACGGCCTCATGCGGGCTGCCGTACCCGAGGGGCCTGACGCTGCCGACGTGGCTCGGAGCGCCATTCTGCGGGCCTTGCTGGCACAGCACCCCGTGAGGGCTTCGGAGGAGTACCGGGCGCAGCTGAAGGCGTCGCTGCGCGTGCGGCCGGTGAGTGATGGGGGGAATGCCGACCCGGGCGAACTGTGGTTCGAGGAGTCGTTTCCGCGGGTGCGTGCGGCGAGGTCGCCAGCGCCAGCCAAGCCATGACCGCCCCTGTCGCTCATTAATTGCTCCGCCTAGCAGATGTGTCTGATAATTGTCAATAGACAGACAGGACTGAAAGGTGGCCGACATGTGCGGGGCAGATCAACAAGACCGGCAGCGCCCCTGAGCGCGCCCGGCTGGCCGCGATGGTGAGCCTGGACGACGCAGCACGCGCTGTCGGGCGACACCCGGCCAGCATTCGCCGGTACGAAACCGCCCGCACGACGATGCCGGCCCCCGTCATGTTGATGCTCGCGGACCTGTACGGCGTCGCCCCCGCCGCCCTAGTCGGGACTGACGCAGGCTATCGACCTGCTACGCGCTCCACGCGTCTGCGCAGGTCCCAAGGCACTTAGGCCTGCGAGTCGCCCACTCCGCCACCAGCCCGTGCCGCGGGCGAGCCACCACCGCACTTTGCTTCACCCACCGAGAGGACCTACCCCGATGCGCAGGATCACCGCCCCCAACGCCCCCACCGGCGCCACGCAGGCCGCCGGCGCCGGTGGTTTCGCCTGGATCGACGGCGTGACCTACCTGACCGACGCCCCGGCCGCCGGCTCCGACCCGCACGCCACCACCGTCGACGCGCTCACCCGCGCCGGGTACGTGGTCACCGAGGGGGTCACCCCGCCGGCGAAGTGGGGCGAGGTGGTCGAGGCCCTGCGCGGCCCGAGCAGCGCTCACCAGCTCGCGCAGCTCGCCCTAGCCGACTGACGACCGGCCCGCCACCAACCCCTGCTGTCTGATACGAAGATAAACAGTTGGCCGGGGTTAGCTGGCTTTCTCCAGGGTGACGGTGTAGCCGAGTTGTTCGAGC
>NZ_JBDYKJ010000120.1:0-5619 GCF_040012395.1 Nocardioides sp. 31GB23
TAGCCCGATGTCGTCGACGATGACGAGGTCGGCTCGCAGGATGCGGGCGATGGCCTTGGACACGGTGTCGTCGGCACGGTGGCGGCGCAGTAGCACCCCGAGGTCTTCCAGGGTGAACCAGGCGACCTTCAGCCCGGCCTCGACGGCCTGCTGGCCCAGCGCCTCGAGCAGGAACGACTTCCCGGTCCCCGATGGGCCGCACAGCACGAGGTTCTCGCGGCGGTGCACCCATTCCAGGGTTCGTAGCGCCTGCTGGGTCGGTGCTGGGATCGAGGAGATCTCGGGCTGCCAGGCATCGAAGGTCTTCCCGGTCGGGAATCCCGCGGCGGCGCGGCGGGTGGCCAGGGCGGAGCGTTCCCGGCCGGCGACCTCCTCGACGAGCAGCGCCTTCAACACCTCGACCGGTTCCCAGCGTTGCGCTTTTGCGGTCGCGACGACCTCGGGGGCGTGGCGGCGGATGTGCGGTAGCCGCAGCTTGCGCAGCAGGTCCTCGAGTTCGGTGGGCAGCGGCGGCGCGGCTGCTGTCGTGGTCGTCATCGACTCACCCCATCCACGCCGTGGCCGTCGTGGGCATCGTGGGCGTCGTGCTGGCCGAGTCGGGCCCACGCGCTGGTGCCCTGGGTGAGCGAGGAGGTCTCGCTGGCCCGGTGCTCGCCGGTCTTCGGGGCTCGGGCGTGGTGGTCGAGGATCGAGGACAGGTCGGCCTCGGCGAACCGGCCGTGCACGGCGGCATGTCCCAGCGCCCAGTCGACCTCGACGGGGTCGAACAGCTTGGCCAGGCTGAGTGCTTCGGCCATCTTGACCCGCATCTTGGTGGTGCCCGCGGCGGCGGCCTCGACCAGCCACAACCTCGCGCCCTCGCCTAGGTCGAGGAACTCTGATTCGGCGGTGTTCTTCGCGCGGGGTCGTCGATCCAGGGGCCCGGAAGGCTGAGCCGGGAAGTGCTCATCGATCAGCTGCGGGCTGCCGGGAGTGGCCCGTCGGTGGCGCGCGACCTCGAGGGGGCCAGCCTCGCCGACGTGGACGATCACGACCTGCTCGCCGTCACCGACGCCCTGGGCGCGCACCCACACCGTGGCCCCGAGCAGGGTGTGCGGGACCGAGTACTGCCCGGACTCGAACGTCACCATCGGCGTGTTGCCCGGCACCATGCGGGTGGTGCCGAACGCGACCGTGTGCGGTGTCGCCGTCACCGGGTGCGGCCGGGCCCGCTCCTCGGCGAGCATCTCGACCGGTGCCCGACGAGTGACCCGATGCGCCCGGGTGTTGACCTTGGCGCAGAACGCCTCGCACGCCGCCTCGAGCTCAGCGAAGCTGGTGTAGGCCTCGCGCAGGTTGGTGTCCTTCGGCACGATGTCGGCCTTGCTGATCTTCACCGACGACTCCGTGCCGCCCTTGGACGCCGGATCGGCCGGCGCGCAGGTGTGGACCACCACCGAGTAGTGCTCGGCGAACGCGACCAGCTGCGGGTTGCGGACCGCGATCCCAGCGATGTGTTCGACGGTGACGGTCTTCTCGTTGTCGGTCAGCACGTAGGTCGGCACCCCACCGAGTCGTCGGAAGGTGACATCGAGCGCGGCGAACACGCTGGGCATCGTCTTGTCCCGCAGCGGGAGCACGACCCGGAACCTCGACCAGGCCAGCCAGGCCACGAACAGCACCGTCTTCACACCATCGACGACCGGGCCGTCGCCGTAGTCGTACTGCAGCCACATCCCCGGCTCGGTGACCCACGGCCGGTGCACCCGCACCCGACCGGCGCGGTAGTCGGTCTTGACCTTCGCCACCGCCCGGCGGGTGGTGCGCTCCGAACCGGTGTAGCCCAACGCCACGAGCTTCTCGTGGGCCACGTCAGCGCGGACCTTGCCCAGGGACCGCTCGACCCACTCCTCAACCTTGTCCAGGTAGGCATCGATCAACTGCGGGCGCGCAGCGGCCTTGTCCAGCACGCCGGCCGCAGCGCGGCGCTCGACGTAGTGCTTCACGGTGTGGTGCGAGCAGCCGGCCAGCTCGCCGGCATCGCGCAACGACCCGGTCAGGTCGTAGGCATCCAAGATTTTCATGATCTCCTCGGCAGACTTCACGGTGTCCCTTCCTCGGGGGCAATGGGGCGATTCAGCACCGCTCATCGCACCCGAGGAAGGGGCCTTAACCGCGCAAGGCGGTCAGGCAGACGACGTCGTGTCGGGCAGATCCCATGACCGCCAGCGGGCAGTTCTCATGTCCGCCAGCGGGCAGCCTCGTGGCCGTCTCCGGGCAGTTTCTCGCGGCCGCCGACACAACGGCTGGTGGAGCGCCTTCGGCAAACCCGAGAAGGGCAAGGCTGGCAAACCCGGCCCGCCGGTCCACGACGACCTGTGCGCGGTCGCCGACAAGCACGGCGTGACCCGCCACGCCTTCACCGCTGAGGAACGAACCAGCTGTGGGTCGGCGACATCGAGCGCCACGAGGCGCTGTTGAACCGAGTGGGGGTGAGAGACCACCACCGTCGTGCTGTCGCAGCGGCGCGGTGAAGCTGAGGGCAGCCCGAACCTCCGGGAGGGGGGCGAGGGTGGAAGCAGCCCTGACAACGACGGGACGCGTCAGCACTGCCAGATGGCGCGGGTCCGGCTAGCAAGATGGGAAGGCGTACGTGAGGAACCAGCGGCTGAACGCCCCTCAAGAGAGCCTCCGGCTCGAACCTGGTGGATCAGGGCCGGTTAGCAGCGCGCACCCGCATCAGGCGCCTTCTGGCGTCCTGGTGCGGGGAACTCCTTGGCTGGGTGATGTCGCCAGTCGGGAGGCCGTGGTGAATGTCTGCGGCGTAGCCGCGGCGATGCTGCAGGGGCATAGCTGGGCGCCGACCCCGTCGAACGGTTCGACAGTGAACGTGGGAACCACCGCGACGATCCCCTCACCGGTCAGCAGCCTGCTGTTCGGCGGGAAGGTCCGTCGCCGACCGATGTCGTCGCGGTGGGGCGGAGGGCCCGTAGTAGTCCGAGGCCGGGAAAGCCGGTCACATGGCGAAGGGGCCCAGCGTGTTCGCGGCATCAACGCGTTCGTGGGAGTGCGCTGGTGAATACCGGCGAACCGTCGCGCGTCGTCTTCCCCGAGCGGGAGGAGGCCGAGTGGCGGGTACTACGGATGCAGAAGAAGCTGCACCGATGGGCGACGGAGAATCCCGACCGTCGTTTCGATGACCTCGCCAACCTGGTCTACGACCCGGCCTTCTTGGTCGTGGCGTGGCACCGGGTTCGGGGGAACAAGGGAGCACGAACAGCAGGCGTCGACGGGGTCACCCCGCGCGGTGTCGGCTGGGCGGCGATGGATCTGCTGGCCGGAGTCCGCGAGGACTTGAAGGCAGGTGGGTTCGTGCCGTTGCCGGTGCGGCAGAAGACGATCCCCAAGGCGTCGGGCAAGGTCCGGTCGCTGGGGATCCCGACTGCTCGTGACCGGGTCGTGCAGGCTGCGTTGAAACTGGTGCTCGAGCCAATCTTCGAGGCGGACTTCAAGCCGTGTTCCTACGGCTTCCGTCCTCGTCGCCGCGCCCAGGACGCGATCGCCGAGATTCACTACCTCGCATCACCCACCCGCAACTACGAGTGGGTCTTCGAGGCCGACATCAAGGCGTGCTTCGACGAGATCGACCACACCGCGCTCATGGAGCGGGTGCGGCGACGTGTTGGAGACAAGCGGGTCCTGGGCTGGGTCAAGGCGTTCTTACGGGCTGGTGTCCTCACCGAGGACGGTCTGAACCGCGAGACGATCACCGGCACACCTCAAGGCGGAATCCTCTCACCGCTGCTGGCCAACATCGCCCTGTCCGTGCTGGACGAGCACTTCACCGCCAAGTGGGAAGCGCTCGGGCCAGAGTGGACGCGCGCGAAGCATCGACGCGCAGGGGGTGCGGTCATGAAACTCGTCCGCTACGCCGACGACTTCGTGGTCCTCATCCACGGGCAACGCGCCGACGCCGAAGCGCTATGGGACGAGGTCACAGCAGTGCTCGCGCCGATAGGCCTGCGCCTGTCAGTTGAGAAGACGAGGATCTGCCATATCGACGAGGGGTTCGACTTCCTCGGCTGGCGCATCCAGCGTCGCGACTGGCGGAGCCGGACCGGCAAGAAGGCGATCTACACCTACCCGTCGAAGAAGTCGCTGACTTCAATCATCGACAAGGTGCGGACGCTGACACGCCGTGCAAGACATCGAACACTCGCAGACCTGCTGCGCCGGTTAAACCCAACGCTGCGAGGCTGGTGCACATACTTCCGCCACGGAGTGTCCTCGCGGACCTTCGGCTACCTCGATCACTTCGCTTTCTGGCGGGTGGTCGGGTGGCTCCGCAAACGACACCTCGGGCTGAACATGCACACCCTGGTCCGGCGCTACCTGCCCGGATGGCACATCCGTGCCGGAGGGATCGACATGTTCCGAGCCAACGCGTTCCCCATCGAGCGCTACCGCTACCGGGGCACCAAGACCCCGACACCATGGTCGAGTACAACAACGCCTCCTCCCCGCCCAGCGGCATGACCATGAAGCGCCCCAGGTTCTCGGCCGTTCCTATACGGGGTGCGGTTCTCGGTTGAGAGCAGCGTAGTGGGCTTGCTCGTACTCGACGGGCGGGATGTTGCCGAGGGTCGAGTGGAGCCTGCGGTTGTTGTACCAATCGACCCAGCCGGCGGTGGCGTACTCGACGTCGGCGATGGTCTTGTAGGGCCCGTCATGGAAGACGGTGGTGCGGATGCACTCGGCCTTGTAGAGCCCGTTGATCGACTCCATCAGGGCGTTGTCGTAGGCATCGCCGACCGAGCCGATCGAGGGCCGGATCTCCTCGAGTGCCAGGTGCTCGGTCAGCCGCACCGACGTGTACTGCGACCCCGCGTCCGAGTGATGGATCAGCTCGCCGGGCTCGGTGGGATGTCCTTCGCGATCGCGCTGCCACAGCGCCATGCGCAGCGGGATCATCACCAGGTCGGTCTGCTTGGTCGTCGCGGCGTGCCAAGCCACGATCCGCTGGGCGTAGACGTCGACGATGAAGGCCACGTAGGTGAACCCCGCCCACGTCCTGACATACGTGAAGTCCGTGACCCAGGTGCGGTTGGGTGCCGCGGCGCTGAAGTCGCGATCGAGCAGATCCCCGGCCCGGGTGCCGTCCTTGGCCGGGATCGTGGTCCGCACGCCCTTGTCGCGACGCACCCCGGACAGGCCCAGGGTGCGCATCGCGCGGTCCACGCTGCCCGCCGAGGCGTCGGGGGCCGTGGTGCGGCGCAGGTAGGCGGTCATCTTCCGACGCCCGTAGAGACCCTCAGGAGACAGCCTGCGCACCACCACGCCCTCGGTGTCGATTTTGGTGGTCCAGGCGATGTCGCGCACCGCGTCGACGACGTGGGCATCGGTGACGGTCCGGGCCGCGACGAGACGTCCGGCCTGTTTCCATGCTCGGTAGGTCCGCGCGGCGATCTGGCAGCCCTGCTCACGCAGGACCCGGCAGATCGACTCGACCGCGTGGCCCTCGGCTCTCATGGTGTCGATGAATCCCATGATCAACGGTTGCGGGGGTCGGTGAAAGTCGGCCCGGGGCGCGGTGTCTGCCTTACGGCAGGTCCGTTTCCCCGGGCCGCTTCCCGAACCCGG
>NZ_JBDYKJ010000121.1:0-5431 GCF_040012395.1 Nocardioides sp. 31GB23
GGGGAGATCTGGGCCGGTCGCGCGGGGAGGTGAGGTCCGGGGGCGGGGTGCGTGGCAGTCTCGAGGCCATGAGCCTCCACGTGGTCGTCGCCGGGTCGTCCGGCTTCCTCGGCACCCACCTGCGCCAGGCGCTGCGCGAGCGCGGGCACCGCGTCACCCGGCTGGTGCGCAGCCCCACCAGCGAGCAGGACGCCTCGACGTGGGACCCGTACGCCGGCGTGGTCGACCGCGACCTCGTCGGTGGCGCCGACGTGGTGGTCAACCTGGCCGGGGCGCCGCTGATCGGCAACGTGCACTCCGACAAGTGGGCCCGTGAGGTCCGCGAGAGCCGGGTGCGCACCACCCGGCTGCTGGCCGAGACGATCGCGGGGTCGACCCGCCCCCCGGCGTACCTGGCCGGCAACGGCATCGCCTTCTACGGCGACCACGGCGACCGGCCGCTCACCGAGACCTCCGAGAGCCGCGGCGACGCGCTGCTGACCGACGTGAGCCGCGAGTGGGAGGCCGCGGCCGCCCCGGCTGCGGCGGCCGGCTCGCGGGTGTGCGTGCTGCGCACCTCGCCGGTGATGGACCGCCGCAGCCCTCCGATGAAGCAGCTGGTGCCGCTCTTCAAGCTCGGCCTCGGCGGCCGGCTGGGCAGCGGACGCCAGCACATGGCGATGATCTCGCTGCGCGATTGGGTCGGGGCCGTGGTGCACCTGGCCGAGCACGACAGCGCCGCCGGGCCCTTCAACATGTGCTGCGAGACGACGCCGACCAACGCCGAGTTCACCGAGACCCTGGCCTCGGCACTGCACCGGCCCAGCTTCGCGACCGTGCCCGCGCCGCTGCTGCGCGTGGGCGCCGGCAAGATGGCGCCCGAGCTGCTCGGCTCGCTCAACGTGCGCCCCGAGGCGCTGCTGGCGGCCGGCTACACGTTCCGCGACCCCGACGTCGCCGCGGTCGTGGAGACCGGCCTCGCCACCCGCGACTGATCCCTCACCAGCCCAGCGGGCGCACCGACGCCATCTGCCACCCGTCGCCGCTGCGCCGCAGCACCAGCGCCCGGGCGGTGGGCCGGTCCTGCGGCAGCACCCGTCGTACGCCGCTGCCGACGGCGACGGCGCCCACCAACCGGTCGGTGACCCGCAGGACCAGCCGGCGACCCTCGTCGTGCACCACCTCGAGAGCCAGCACCTCCACCGCCATCCCCCGCACCCGCAGACCGCGCTCGAGCCACGCGTCGAGCATCCGCAGGTCGCGTGCCCCGGCCAGCGAGCCGGCGGTGTAGAGGTCGGCGAGCCCGTCGCGGTCGCCGCGGCGCCAGACCGCCGCGCGGCGCTCGTCCCACGCGGCCAGCACCGCCCGGGCCCGCCGCTCCCCCGCGTCCTGCGTCGTCCCGGTCGTCGGTGCTCCGAGCACGACGGGCTGCGGACCCGCCGACGCGGGGCCGGCCAGCAGCACCAACAGGAGAGCCGCAGCGAGGGCACGGCAGAGGGCACGGGTGGGCCGGGACGAGAAGCGCATGACCTCCTCCTTCCCCACCGGGCCAGCGCCCACCACGCTCTCCACAGGCGTAGGCTCGCGGGCATGAGCGAGGCGGCGTACGAGCAGGAGAGCGTGCAGTTCGAGGTGGCCGGCCTGGGGCCCGACGCGGTCGACTACCTGTCCGCCTGGGAGCTGCAGCGCGAGGTGCACGCCCAGGTGGTGGCCGGTGAGCGACCCGGCACCGTGCTGCTGCTCGAGCACCCCCCGACCTACACCGCGGGCAAGCGCACCGAGGCCCACGAGCGCCCCCTCGACGCCGGTGGCGCGCCGGTGATCGACGTCGACCGCGGCGGCAAGATCACCTTCCACGGCCCCGGCCAGCTGGTCGCCTACCCGATCGTGGCGCTGCCCGACCACGTCAAGGTCGTCGACTTCGTGCGCCGCATGGAGGAGGCGATGATCGCCACCTGCACCCACTTCGGGGTCGAGACCGCCCGGGTGCCGGGGCGCAGCGGTGCCTGGCTGCGCGCCGACGAGCGGGCCGGCGAGCGCAAGATCGGTGCGATCGGCATCCGCGTCAGCCGCGGGGTGACCATGCACGGCATCGCGCTGAACTGCGACGTCGACCTCGGCTGGTACGACCGCTTCGTGCCCTGCGGCATCGCCGACGCCGGGGTGACCACCCTGAGCCTGGAGACCGGGCGGCGCGTCGGCGTCGAGGAGGCGCTGCCGGTGCTGCGCACCCACCTCGCCGAGATGCTCGCCTGGGACGACTACCGCCCGACCCCTGACTACGAGCCGCGCCCCGAGCCGGGCCGCGCCCCGCGCATCGAGCTGGTGACGCCGGGCGGGTGACCCGCCCCGACGGCGCGTCGCGAAGGTAGAGCGGCGCGGCTCTGCCACGCTCGCGCCGTGAGCACGACGAGCGGCCCCGCGGCCGGCCCCGGGCACGACCTGGTCATCGAGACCTCAGCGCTGCGCAAGGAGTTCCGCACCCGCAAGGGGCGGACCCGGGTGGCGGTGCAGGGCCTCGACCTCGCGGTGCCCGCCGGCGGCGTGCACGGCTTCCTGGGCCCCAACGGGTCGGGCAAGACCACCACCATCCGGATGCTCCTGGGCCTGGCCCGCGCCACCAGCGGCACGATGCGCCTCTTCGGGCGCCCGGTGCCCGACGAGCTGCCGGCTGTGGTCGGTCGCGTCGGTGCGGTCGTGGAGTCGCCCAAGTTCTCCCCGAACCTGACCGGTCGGCAGAACCTGCTGCTGCTCTCGCGCTCGATCGGCGCGCCCGACACCCGGGTCGACGAGGCGGTCGAGACCGTCGGGCTGACCGGGCGCGACGGCGACCGGTTCCGCTCGTACTCGCTGGGCATGAAGCAGCGTCTCGCGATCGCCGCCACGCTGCTCAAGGACCCGGCGCTGCTGATCCTCGACGAGCCGACCAACGGGCTCGACCCGGCCGGCATCCGCGAGATCCGCGACACCATCCGCGACCTGGGCGAGCGCGGCGTGACCGTGCTGCTCAGCTCGCACATCCTCGCCGAGGTGCAGCAGGTCTGCACCTCGGCCACGATCATCGGCAACGGCCGGCTGCTGGCCTCCGGCACCGTGGCCGACCTGCTGGCCGCGGGTGCGGCGTACCGGGTCGAGGTGGCGGCGCCCGGCGAGGCCAGACGAGTGCTCGAGGCGGCCGGGCACCCGACCACCCACGGGCCCGACGAACGCTCGTTCCTCGTCGAGACCGAGCAGCCGGCCGAGGTGACCCGGCTGCTCGGCGAGGCCGGCATCTGGCTCGAGGGGCTGAGCGCCCAGCGCCAGGACCTCGAGAGCTACTTCCTCGAGCTCACCGCCGCCGACACCCTGGGCCAGACGATGGGCCAGACGATGGGCCAGACGGGCGGCGCGGCATGAGGGCGCTGCTGCGGGTCGAGGCCACCCGGCTGCGCTGGCGCCGAGCGGTGGTGCTGCTGCTGGTGGCCGCGGTCGCGGTCCCCGCCTTGGTCCTGGCCTCGGTCGCGTGGAGCACCCGCCCGGTCTCCGAGGCCGAGCAGGACCAGATCCTCTCCGAGCGGTACGTCGCCAAGGAGGTGCGCCGCTGCGAGCGGCAGCCCGAGAACTACCTCGGCTACGAGCCGGGCAGCGGCGACGCCGTCCAGCTCGAGCAGGCCTGCCGCGCCGAGCTCCTCAAGTGGTACGGCGGCCGCGCCACCCTGCGTCTCGAGGCCGAGACCCGCGAGGGCTCGCTGCTGGGCGTCGTGGCCGTGGTCGGGCTGCTGATGCTGCTGGTGGGCACCACCTTCGTGGGGCACGACTGGGCCTCGGGATCGATGAGCAACCAGCTGCTCTTCGAGCCGCGCCGGGCCCGCGTGTGGGCCGCCAAGGCGGTCGTCGTCACGCTCGTCGGCGCCCTGGTCGCCGGGGCGGTGCTGGCGGCGTACTGGGCCGGGCTGTGGGCGCTGGCCGCCTCGCGCGACCTCGCCACCGGCGGCGGTGTCGTCGGCGACGGCTTCGAGGTCGTCGCCCGCGGGGCGCTGCTGGCCGCCGCCGGCGCGCTGGGCGGCTACGCGCTGACCATGCTCTTCCGCAGCACCGTGGCCACGATCGGCGTGCTCTTCGCGGTCTCGGTCGTGGGCGGCACCCTGATCGGCCTGCTCGGCAGTGCCGGCGGCAGCACCGAGCGCTGGCAGCCGCAGCTCAACGTGCTGGCGTTCGTGACCAACGACCTGCGCTACTACGACGACAGCGACCTGCCCGAGGAGTGCTTCACGCGCCGGGGCGGCTCGGGCGAGGAGTGCAACGGCGAGCGGGTGCTCACCGCGACCGACGGCGGGCTGTACCTCGGGGCGCTCCTGCTGGGCGCCGGCGCGATCTCCCTGGGCTCCTACCGGCGCCGCGACGTGCCCTGACCCGGCCGTCGGGCCGCTCTACCGCCGGGTACCCGGCCGACTCGGCCACGGCTGGGCCCGCGGCGTACAGTCGAGCGCGTGACACAGGCACCTGCACCCGAAGGCCGCAAGCTCCTCCGACTCGAGGTCCGCAACGCCGAGACCCCCATCGAGCGCAAGCCGGAGTGGATCAAGACCCGCGCCAAGATGGGCCCGGCCTACAAGGAGCTGCAGAGCCTCGTCAAGGGCGAGGGCCTGCACACCGTGTGCCAGGAGGCCGGCTGCCCCAACATCTTCGAGTGCTGGGAGGACCGCGAGGCCACCTTCCTCATCGGCGGCGACCAGTGCACGCGGCGCTGCGACTTCTGCCAGATCGACACCGGCAAGCCGCAGCCCCTCGACCGCGACGAACCGCGCCGGGTCGCCGAGTCGGTGCAGAAGATGCAGCTGCGCTACGCCACGATCACCGGCGTCGCCCGCGACGACCTGCCCGACGGCGGTGCCTGGCTCTACGCCGAGACCGTCAAGGTGATCCACGAGCTCAACCCCGACACCGGCGTCGAGAACCTGATCCCCGACTTCAACGGCAAGCCCGACCTCCTGCAGGAGGTCTTCGAGAGCCGTCCCGAGGTGCTGGCCCACAACGTCGAGACCGTGCCGCGGATCTTCAAGCGGATCCGCCCCGCGTTCCGCTACGAGCGCTCGCTCGACGTCATCACCCAGGCCCGCGACTTCGGCCTGGTCACCAAGTCGAACCTGATCCTGGGCATGGGCGAGACCCGCGAGGAGGTCAGCCAGGCCCTGCGCGACCTGCACGAGGCCGGCTGCGAGCTGATCACGATCACCCAGTACCTGCGCCCCTCCGCGCGCCACCACCCCGTCGAGCGGTGGGTCAAGCCCGAGGAGTTCGTGGAGCTGAAGGACGAGGCCGACGAGATCGGGTTCTCCGGGGTGATGTCCGGACCGCTGGTCCGTTCGTCGTACCGGGCCGGACGGCTGTACCGTCAGGCGATGGAGGCGCTGTCTCTTATACAAATCTCCGAGCCCACGACACCCAGGCTCATCTAGTAAGCCGTCATCTG
>NZ_JBDYKJ010000122.1:0-5291 GCF_040012395.1 Nocardioides sp. 31GB23
TCCACGCGCGGGGGCTCATCGCACGAGCGCCTCGTTGCGGCAGATGAGCGCGCGCCGACGCGCACGCTACGCGGCAGTTCCGGATGGAACTGATGGCCCACGCGCCGCGTCCCAGTGTCGTGATTCTCAGACGTGTCGTCCTGGGTCTGCTTGCTGTAGCCCTGCTGTCATCTTGTTCGTCTGGCTCAACGGCTGGCGCGCCTTCGACTTCTCTCGCGGAAACGACGGAAGACACTTCAGCAGCGGTGATGAAGGAGAGAACTGCGCAACTGCGGTGGGCCTGTCCGAGCGAGGCGCGACTGCGGGCCTTCACCGACCCTCTCATCTACCCGGCACGGCTGACGCTGCGGCAGGTCCTTGACCGGGTGTACCCCGATGGAACGGACATGCTGGTGCAGAGCAACGACGGTCGGCTCGCGTTCGTCCTCGACCTAGACGGACAGCAGCAGATTGAGCGGCGAGTGCGCTTTGAGCGGTCTACATCCGTCGGGTGGCACGTAGAGGTCGTGCTGTTCTGCCGCCAGCGGTCGCTTCGGTGACCCGCCCGCCGCGTGGCAGTAGCGTGCGTCTGCGCGCGCGCCCGGCGGCATGACAGGGCTCCTCAGTCCTGTGCCTCGTTGACTGCCGCTGCCAGGGATGCGACCCGCGCCTCGTCCTTGCGGGAGCGTTCCTCCTTGCGCGCCACGTACGACGCTGTGCTGTTCTCGTGAGGGAAGGGACGCTCTGGAACGGGCAAACTCAAGGCATTGCAGATGGGCTCCCAGCCGTCGCCCGGCCGCCACTCAACGAGCCGATCTGGCTCGACCTGCGCGCGAACCTCGCCCAGCCACCGCTTGTATCCGGCAACGATCTGGTCGCGGTCGTTGATGTCCGTGAAGACGCCGCTGAAGATGACTCCGAACAGTGAAACCATGGGGTCCTCAGCGCTCTTCGTCCGCATCTCGCGCGTGCGAGGAAGAACGGTCGCTTCCATGCTTCGGTACCAGACCTCGGGATCGCCGCGATGGGACAGCAGCACAGGGGCATCCGGATACGCGGCCGCCAGGTCTCGCCAGCAATTGGAGAACGGGGCGTCCACTCCGGCTGCGTATCCGGCGAGGAAGGTTTCCCACTCCGGCGGCTTTCCTTCAATGGCGTTCACCCATGTGCCTGCGTGCTCAGGGTGCGCGAACGCCTCGCTCATGTGATAGATCGGCGCGTTCAACAGGTACCGCAGGGCCTCGCGGAGCGAGGACGTCCCCGTGCGAGGAAGTCCAGCGCCGATCAGATGCAAGGGCATGGACGCAGCCTAAAGACTAGGCGCGCTCATCGGCATGGGCGATCGTACGGACGTTCTTAGCCGGAAGGACCGAACGAGCTGTCCGGTAAGAGGCCCCCGCGGCCGGGCGTCGATCCGGCAGCCTTCGGTCCTCTTGACTACGTCGAGGCAGCACGCGCATGTCCTCGAGATCGAAAGTGTGGAGTCTTGGATCAACCAGGTTGATCCAAGACTCCACACTTTGCCGCCCCGGCTCGCGTACCCAGCAAGGCGCACGCTCCTCGGCACGTCCGTGCTCGCAGCGGCAGAACCGGATGGCCGCGGGCGCAGGCGCTCCGGCCCGACCGGCCCCGAGCAGCTTGAGAATGGGTCTTGTCGGCGTACGCGTCGGCACCTGACCTCGGAACATCTCAACGTTTCAGGTCTCGCTGGCGTTGACTAAGGGACGGGACTAGGTGGGCGGCAGGATTGTTGACGTGAGCAGGGACTTCGAGGCATTCGTGGAGGCGGAGACGCCCCGGTTGCTCGGGCTCGCTCATGCGCTTACAGGCAACCCGCACGATGCCTGGGATCTGGTTCAGGAGTCGCTGACGCGGGTCGGTGTGCGGTGGAGGCGACTGGCGTCGGACAACCCCGGCGGCTATGCGCGGACCACGCTGGTGCGGCTCAACATCGACAGGGCTCGTCGGACGCGGCGCGAGATGCTGCCTGGTGTGGTTCCCGATCGCGAGGCCCCGGTGGAGATCGTCGACCCGGTCGACCCGTGGCTCATCGACGCGCTCAACACGCTGACTCCTCAGCAGCGGACGGCGGTGGTGCTGCGGGTGCTGGAGGACCTCGACTACGACGGGCTCGCGGAGCAGCTCGGTTGCTCCATCGGCACCGCACGTAGTCATCTTTCGCGTGGCCTGTCCCGGATGCGAGCACGCGCCGAAGCGCGCGAGGAAGTGGGAGGGACTTGATGAACGAGACACCGGAAGACGACCTGCACGACGCTCTGCGTCGGATGTCGGGGTCCCTACGACCGACGGTTCACGCTCCTAGCGCCATCCATGCCCGCGTACGGCGGGCCCGCCGACGACGCGCGTTCGGCACCGCCTTCGGTGCGGCAGGTCTCGTGGTGGCGATCGCGGTGGGGAGCCAGTCGTTGGCAGGCTCCGGCCCCACACCACGTCCGGGCAAGCCGCCTGCGACCGCCGCACCGTCAGCGCAGGACCAGCTGTTCGAGTGCCCCACCGAGAACCGGGTCTTCACCGAGACCACCACGATCGTCGACCTCGAGGCACAACAGCAGGTTGTGCGTCGACTCACCACGCTCAGTTCGGTGCAGGTGCGCCACGCCGCGCCCAGTCCCCTCGGGGTGGTGGCCCTGGTCGTAGATGACAGCGGCGACCCGGATTCTTACGTCGACCCCGCCGTGGTGGCGCAGTTGCGGGAAGTCGGCGTGGCCCACGTCTTCGAATGGGACCCCACGGTGGCGACAGCGGGCGTGGACGCCGACGGACAGGTCCGCCAGGTCCTGCAATGGCTGCTTCAGCCAGCGCTTAACGACGTCCGGAGCGCAACACGAGATCTGTCGGGCGCGGCCGGGATCGCGTTTTGGCAGGACGCAGGGGCCGTTCTGCTTCAGTGGAAGGCCCCGGCACCTCAAGAAGTGCTCGCGCTCAACGGGACGCGGCCTGACGGCGTCAGAGTCATCGTCGAATCGGTGGAGTACTCGCGGCTAGACATTCAACGCGCGCAGAAGCGGCTGCAAGGCGTGCTCGGCGATCGCGGACTGAAGGATCGCTGGTCCTCGAGCTACGGCTGCGGCGACAGCTCAGGTCTGATCGTGGGCATGACGCCGCCACTGACGGACCGGGTCGTCCTCCAGACGATTCTCAGTGACGCGCTCGGCCTTCCGGTCATGGTCGTCCCCGAAGATCGAGCACGCCTTAAAGACTTATGACTCGCTCGCCGGCCGCGTCCGGTACGGCCGGACGGGTGCCTGCACCCGAGTACGGTGCAGTCGAACGCCTACTTCCCCCAAAGAAAGAGACTTCGATGCCGCAGCTCGCGTCTCAACGAGGGCTCCGGCTGGTGGCCTGCGTCGTTGTAGCCGTCCTGTGCTTGGCAGGATGCTCCTCACTGCGAGGCACCGACCAGTCTGGCTACGTGCCAGGAGACGGTCAGGTCGTTGAGTATCAGCGGGGGGAACGCGAAGGACCCATCGATCTGGTGGGCCCCACGGTGGGCGGCGACAACTACGACGTAGCCGATGCGCGCGGCACCGTGACCGTCATCAACGTCTGGTCGAGCTCCTGCGGGCCCTGCCGCAGCGAGATGCCCATGCTGACGCAAGCTGACGCCGAACTCGGTGACGACGTCACGTTCATGGGCATCAACGTCCGCGAAGCCAGCCCACAAGACGCCGCAACATTTGAGACCGAGATGGGCGTCAAGTACCCCTCCATCTATGCCCCCGATGGTGACGCTCTCCTAGCGTTCCCCGGCCGCACCGCACCCGTCGCCGTCCCCACCACCCTGGTGCTCGACCCAGACGGCAGGGTCGCCTCCATCATCAGCGGAGAAGTGCCAAGCAAGACCACGCTGCTCACCCTGGTCGAATCAGCCGATCAGCAATGACCCCGGCACGACGCAGCTCCATAGCTTCGCCCCTCTCGGGCGCCACCGCTCATGGCACAGCGGGCGCTTCGCCCCGACGGCGGCAGAACCGGATGGCCGCGGGCGCACGCTACGTGGCATGGTCGACGACGCCATGACAGACTTCGGTAGATGGATGACTCAACACGACGCCGCTGGCCAGGGGTCGCGTCGAAGAACGGTCGCCTTCGTGTCCTCTCAGCAGGTGCCGCCGCAGCTGTTTTCATCGTCCTGCTCTGTCTAAGCCTTTTGTTGTCTTGGGAGGACCCTGTCATCCGGTGGGGCTCTGCGCCTCTGGCCATTCTGAATGTAGTAATTGCCGCGACAGCCGCTCGTTCACCAGCTCAGGAATGGGCGCGCTGACAGCGGCAGATGAGCGCGCGCTGACGCGCACGCTACGCGGCATGAGCGTGCGGGCGGTCAGGAGTACGGCTCGTAGTCGACCCGGTCGGCGCGTCCCTTCCACCCCGGCCACGGCCAGGCGTTGTTCCAACTCCGTGAGGACTTGCCGTCGTCGCGGACCTCGATACAGCCGCCGCGACCGAGGTGGTAGGCCGTAGCCCGACCCTCAACGGCCATGCTGATGAAGTGATCAACTGCCTCGGCATCCGCCACGGGGTCGTCGCCCAACTCGGCAGGTACGCAGGCGGGATCATCCAGCGCGACCGTTCCGACCTGGTCGGCGTAGAGATACAAGATGACCCCGACTGCCTTGGCAGCCTGCGGACGAAGATGGATCGTCGCGGCCCCGTCCTTCTCAACGCAGTCCACGCTGACGCGATCCGAGAGGGCGGCAGCCCGTTCCTCGAAGTGGGCGCGTACAGACGACATGGGCTGACCCTACGACTCGCCCTGCCCCTCAAGTTGGAGTTACCGCTCATCTAGGCAGATCAGCAGGCTCATCGCGGCAGATGAGCGCGCATCATTCGCCGCCAGGGCAACATGTAGCGCATGAGAGTCGAAGCGCTGGCCGCGACCTTCGTGGTGGAAGTGGGCATCCGACAGTCGTGGCCATTTCTCGTCGTTGCTGATGCGTCCTCGGGTGCCGAGGCGCGTCTCTACCTGGACGCGACGTGGAGTCTGGGTGACAGCAGCCACGAAGCCAGCGAGGACACTGCGTGGCTGGTCGCAGCCGCAGAACTCAACGGGGAGAACATCGTCGACGCTAGGCAAGGCTCCGACGGCTCCTTGACCCTCATGACAAGCGAAGGCGCAAGACTGACAGTGTCCGGTCAGGCCGCTCACTACACCGTTGGCGAACCATGGTGGCTGGGGCGCTGACTGTTACGTCCGCCTATCGGCACGACCGCGATGCGGCAGAACCGGATGGCCGCGGGCGCACGCTACGCGGCAGATGAGCGCGCGCTGACGCGCACGCTACGCGGCAGAT
>NZ_JBDYKJ010000123.1:0-4631 GCF_040012395.1 Nocardioides sp. 31GB23
GGAGTGACCGATGTGTCGAATTCCCCGCGCCATGGCGCGGCCCGGGGTTGGCCGCTGGGTTGCTCGAAACCCGGTGACTCCATGGCGTACGGCGAGTGGTTGCGGTGGGCGGGCACCTCACGGGGTCTCGGCGTCGCTCGTCGCTGGCGCTCCTCTCTGCTCGACCAACGGCGCCGGGAGCGAAGTGCTCCTAGGTTCGTCGGTGGAAGGTGACCTGGTTGTTGGCGCCGACGTCGCTCTCGTACTCCGGGTCATGGATCCGGCGGTGGTGGAAGGGACACAACAGCCGCCCCCGGGCGAGGTCGGTGTGGCCGTGGCAGGACCAGGGGTCGTCGTGGTGGGCGTGGCACATCGCTGGCGGGGCGTCACAGCCCCGTGCGGTGCAACCGCCGTCACGGATGCCCATCGCGACCCGCTGACCCGGGGTGAAGTACCGCTTCGCACGACCCACGTCGAGCGGCTGACTCTTCCCGCCCAGCACGACCGGGACGACGCCGGCCTCGCACGCCAGGCGGCGTGCGGTGGCGGCACTGATCCGGTCACCGGTGTCGAGGGTGGCGGCCACCAGGCCGTCCTTGAGCGAGTCGAGGGTCATCGTCACCACCACCGTGGCGTTCACACCGCCGGCCTTCGGCAGCTCATGGGGGTCGAGGCGTTCGACGAGCTCGACGAACGCCGCACCCAACCGCTGCGCCGTGGGGCGGCGTACCGGCACCGGCGCCTGCTCCTCGTGCTCACCCTGTTCGTCCGCACCGTCGGCGGTGCGGTTCGCGATCTGGTGCTTCGGTGCGGCGAACGCCAGCAGCGCCCGCTCCAGCATCTGCCCGGCCAGCAGCGGCACCGTGAACGAGCCCTTGATCCGCCCGTGCCCGTCCTCGCGCATCCGGAACACCGCCGACTTCTCCGCCTCGCGCTCCTCGCGCTCGAGCTGTTCGGCCTCCCAGGCCTCGGCCACCTCCGGTGCCACGACCTCGAGGATGCGGCGCCCCAGCACCCGCAGCGCCTTCGCGTCGTGGACCTCCGCGAACGCCACCAGCGCCTTCGCCGCCTGCTCCAACACCGACGGGTCGAGGTCGTCAGGCAGCTCGTCCAACGCCGTGCAGATCACCGACGCCTGCTCCGCGACCACCTCGCCACGACCCAGTGCCTCCCGCACCAGGTCGTACCGATCCAGACCCTCGGCCAGACGCACCTGGCGGAACGACTCCCGCTTCGTCGACCGCGTCGCGTTGGAGTGCCACACCGCCACCGACGGCGACGCATTCGTCTCCGCCACCGCCACCGTCTCGGCGTGGGCGAGGGTCCGCGACTTCAGCTCGACCACCCTCGCCTCGAGCCGCGAGAAGTCGACCAGCGCCTCCGCCGTCGCGGTCTGGCTCATCGACCAGGTCGGCACCTCAGCGAGCTCGTCGAGCAGCGAGTGCATGCGCGCGAGCGCCCCGTTGATGGGGTGCGCCGCGGTGGTGGCCATGAATGAAGTATCTCAGGGCCCACCGACAAAGCACCAGGTCAGAAGCCGTTCTCCACAGGCAGATCGAAACTTTCTTCGAGACGATCTGGCCGGTGTGGAAGCGACCGGTCGATGGTGCAAAAGCGACTGGTCGATGGTGCGAAACTGACTGCTCGTGCGTGCTCCGGACGCACCACGACCCGCCCGGGAGGCCCGGGCGGGTCGTGGGTGCCGATCGTGCGTACTACTTGTTCTTCTTGACCTTCTTCGCCTTGCGGACGACGAGGGTGGTGCTCTCCTCGGAGGCGGCCACCAGCTCGTCACCGGCGTAGCGGACGACCACGGTCTTCTCCCCCGCGCTGCCGAACGGCTTGGTCATCTTCAGCACGACCTTGCCGGCGGCGTTGAGCTCGCCGACGAGGTCCCGCTTGCCGGGCAGGTCGACGACGACCTCACCGGTCGGCGTGGCGCCGTCGGCGCTCACCTCGATCTTGAAGGTGGCGCGGTGCCGGTCGGCGCGCGGGCGCTTGGGGGCGACCTTCACGGCGATGTCGGCCTCGAGCAGCTCGGGCTCGTCGGCGACCAGGTCGAGGCCCAGCACGACCGGGTCGTGGTCGCTGGAGCGGAACGGGCCCGCCTCGTGGAAGTCGGTGCCGTGGTAGTTGAAGCGGCTGTACTCCATGGCCACCGACTCACCCGAGTTGATGTTCCAGATGTCGGTGCCGGTGGCCAGCTCGAGGGCTGCGTCGTTGGCCAGGACGTGGTCCAGGGAGCCGGAGAGACCGCTGAAGGAGTAGGACCACTCCTCGACCGGGGAGATCTCCTGGACGTTGGTGTAGCCACCCTCGTAGAGGACCTGCAGGGGGTCCTCCATCGAGTAGGAGTTGAAGTCACCCACGAGCAGCACGGCCTCGGTGCCGGTCTCGTCCTGGACCGTCGGCACCCAGGCCTCGAGCGCGGTCGCCTGCGCGATGCGGTCGGGGTTGGCGTTGCCCTGGCCGGTGCCGTCGTCGGTGCCGGAGCCCTTGGACTTGAAGTGGTTGACCACGAAGAGGAACTCCTCGCCGCCCTCCACGGGGGCGAAGACCTGGCCGATCGGCTCGCGGGCGTTGCCGAAGGCCTGTCCGCCGGCGCTCTGGTCACCCAGGGCCCGAGCCTCGCCGACCCGCTCGACGGCGGCCGGCTTGTAGATGATCGCGTTGGTGATCACGTCCTGCTCGCTCGCGGCGGGCAGCTCGCTCGAGGACGGGTTGGCCGCCCACGTGCCGGCACCGGCGTCGGCGTTCAGCGCCGCCACCAGCGACTCGGTCGCCTCGTCGGCGGCCTCGCCGAGCGCGGCCGAGTTCTCGATCTCCATCAGACCCACGACGTCGGCGTCGAGGGCGTTGATCGCCGCGACGATCTTCTCCTGCTGGCGCTCGAGGTCCTCGGGGTCCCAGGCGCCGCGCTGGTCGCAGCCGCCGCGCACGTTGTTGCCGTCGCCGTCCCGGTCGTTGTACGACGTGCAGCCGCCGTCACCGACGTTGTCGTCGTCGGCGTCGCCCAGCGTGGTGAAGTAGTTCAGCACGTTGAACGAGGCCACCGTGACGTCCGGGGTGCCGTCGGCCGCGACCTGGGCGGCGTCGGGGGCGTCGGTGCGGGTGTTCTCGAACGTCGCCGGCGAGGTCGCAGGGAAGTCCTCACCGTCGACGGACTCCAGCGGCTGGAAGCGGTAGGTCGGCGCGCTCGGCGAGCCGCCCTGGGTCAGGATGACGTCCTCGGTGAACTCGACCGCCGCCCCCACCCGCACCGGGTGCTCGTTGGAGACGTAGGCCGGGGTGAGCGAGCCGTTGCGGGTGTAGTCGGTGCCGGAGCCGTCGTCGAGCGTGATCGCCCGGGCGTCGTTGTCTGCCTCGACGGCGTCCACCGCCGCCTCGTCCTGGGCGTCGACGACCTCGGTGGGCTGGGTCAGCGGCTTGTCGCCCACCGCCAGGCCGACCTCGCCGTACTGGTTGGTCGAGTAGGTGTTGGTGACGGTGAAGTCGCCCTCGGGGCTGAAGAGCATGCCCTCGAGCGACTCCTTGGCCGCGTCGGTGGCCGGCCACTCGCCGGCGTACGCCGTCACGTCGCCGGCGGGCTCGGTGAGCTCGACGGTGCCGGTCTCGGAGGAGACGACCTGGGTCTGGCCGGCGTACTCGTCGACCTCGCCGGTGACCTCGACGTGGTCACCGGGCTCGACGGTGACGCTGCCGGAGCCCTGCGGGTAGTAGACGAACACGGCGTCGGAGGTGGCCGGGTCGTCGTCGCCCTGCGGGTCCTGCAGGTAGAAGCCGTAGAGGTACTGCGGCGCGGCGGTGACGACACCGGTGGTGATGACGGCGTCGCCGTCGATCGGCGAGGTGGCGCCGCTGCCCTGGATCTCGGGGATCGAGACCTCGGTGGGCTCCGGCTCCGGCTCGGGCTCCTGGCCGCCGCTGTTCTGCGGGGCGGGCGCGCCGGTGGTGAACTCGGCGGCGTTGTCGTCGGCGTCGGGCGAGGTGCGAGCGGCCGAGGTGGTGTTGCTGAGGCTCGGAGTGGCTCGGTCTACGAGACCGCGGCGCTGCCGAAGCCGACCATGTCGACGAAGGCGGTGCTGCCGGCGACGTCGCCGGAGCCCGGGACCTCGGCGGTGGTCAGCGCCTGCGTGCCGTTCACGAGGTAGACCTGGCCGTTCGAGCCCGACATGGCGATGGTGCCGGCGGCGTCCGGCGTGGGGAGCGCGGTCGTGCCGCCTGAGCCCTGCGCCTGCTGCACGAGGTAGTGGCCGTCCGCGGGCACCGACCCGCTCAGCTCGGTGACCTGCGCCGTCGTCCCGGTGGACGAGCGGTACTGCACCGACATGCCGTCGACGCTGATCGCGGCGTCGGTGGGGTTGTGCAGCTCGATGAAGTCGTGGGTGTAGGTGGCGCCGGAGTTGCCGCCGCCGCCGTAGACCTCGCTGATCACGAGACCGGTGCTGGCGGCGTGGGCCGGTGCCAGCGTCACGCCGGTCGCCAGGGCCGCGAGGCCCAGCGACCCGGCGAGGAGGGGGGCCAGCCGACGGCTGGCCCGGGTGGAGATGGGCATGGAGAAGCCTTCCGAGGAGGGAGGAGAACAACCGAGGGGTGGGGGGGGGGGGGGGGGGGGGGGGGGGGGGGGGGGGGGCGGGGGGGGGGGGGGGGGG
>NZ_JBDYKJ010000124.1:0-4321 GCF_040012395.1 Nocardioides sp. 31GB23
ACTGGCTCTGGTCCACGACACGTGTGCGATCGGGACCTGTGAAAGACCGTTCGCCTGGTCCGAGATCCACCACCTGATCCCCTGGTCACACCACGGCGACACCGACCTCGAAGCCATCCCCCTCTGCTCCTGGCACCACCACCGCGCCCACGACCCCCGATGGCACCTCACCCAACACCCCCTACGGGGCTGGGAGCTGCGCGCCCGCGAGCGCCGCAGGAGGTCCTGACGCACCGCACGGCCGCCCCCCACCAGGGGACGGCCGTGCGTCGGGGTCGTTCGGGGGTCAGCGCCGCGGGCGCGGCACCGGGCCGAAGTCGCGGAAGCAGGCGCTGGCGCCGCCGCAGCGGTTCAGCGCCGACAACCGGCGCTCCAGCTCGCGGCGCACCTTGCGGTAGCGGGGCTGGCCGGCCACGTTGCGGATCTGCTGCGGGTCGGCGCGGCGGTCGAAGAGCTCGGCGAAGGGCCGGCCCGAGCGCCGCTTCCACTTGGTGAACGTGTAGTCGGCGGTGCGCACGCCGCGGTACATCCACGCGCCGGTGCCGTCGCGGGCCGAGCGGGCGCCGGCCTGCACGAGAGTGGTGTCGCCCGCGGGCCGGGCACCGCCCCTCAGAGCCGGCACGAGGTCACGGCCGTCCTGGAGACGGCCCGGCGTCGCGCCGGCCAGCGAGGCGATGGTCGGCGCCAGGTCGACGGTGGTGGCCGGCCAGGTCGGCCGCGAGCGCTCGATGCCCGGGCCGCGCACCAGCAGCGGCACCCGCAGCGCCTCCTCGTAGGGCACGATCTTGCCGGAGTAGCGGTGCTCGCCCAGCAGGTAGCCGTTGTCGGAGGTGAACATGATGACGGTGTTGCTCAGCTCGCCGGCCTCGCGCAGCGACGCCACGATCCGGGCGACCCCCTCGTCGACGCTCTGCAGCGAGCGGATCCGGTCGAGGAAGAACTTCTGGGTGTGCCCGCGCGAGGCCACCGGCTTGCCCTCGACCAGAGGGTTGGGGCGGTGCTGCGGGGCGGCGTACGACCGCTTCTTCAGGCTGGGCGCCTTGGCGTTGCGGCGGGCGTCGGCGTACTTGCGCTCGGGCGTGGGCCCGTTCTTGCAGCTGCCCTCCCCGCACTCGCCGTGCGGGGCGAAGTAGGAGCTCCAGATGAAGAACGGCTTCGGGTCCGCCTCCGGCGCGGCGTCGGACTGCTCGGGATCGCGGCCCTGCGACCAGCTGTCGATCAGCTCGACGGTGCGGTCGGTGGTGTAGGTGCTGGAGTAGGCCTGGCCGTCGTTGTAGCGCTGCTTGACGCCCTGGGTGAACATCTTGAAGTCGTAGTAGCCGAACGTCGAGGTGCGCGGCACGTCGAACCACTCCCAGCCCGTCGGCACGCCGTCGCGCTGGGGCTTCCAGTGCGTGATGAACTTCCCGACCATGCCGGTGTGGTAGCCGCTCTCGTAGAGCCACTTGGGCAGCGTGTTGTGGGGGTCCTTGAGCCGGCGGTAGCCGCCGTACTCGCCGCCGTTGGAGTGCACGCCGTTGTTCTGGGCGAACTGGCCCGAGACGATCTCGGCGCGCGCGGGGCAGCACAGCGGGTGCGGGCTGATGGCGTCCTCGAAGGTGGCCCCGGCCCGGCCGAGCAGCCGGCGCGTGCGCGGCATGAAGCGCATGTCGGCGGCCGTCTGGTCGTCGGTGGTGATGAGCACGATGTTGGGGGCCTCGGCGTCCGCCTGCTCGCGCACCGGGGGCAGCGGGGCCTCGTAGTCGTCCGAGACACCGGCATGCATCGCCGCACCGAGCAGGCGCTGGTGCAGCTGGACGGGGTCGACCGTCGTCGTGGTGGTGCCCGCCGAGACCCCGGGCACGACGGCGGCGGCCAGGGCGAGGGGGGCGAGGGCGAGGACTGCCGAGCGCAGGCGTGGAACAGGCACAGGCGGGAACGTAAAGGACGGTGCCTACCTCGCCGAAATCGTTGGACGGCTCAGCCCGTCCCGGCACCGGCACCGGCGTCGGCGTGGGTGTGCGTGTGCATCTTCATCCCCTCGTCGTTGAAGATGCTCAGCACCTGCGCGGGCCGCGAGCCCACCGCCGACATGCTGTGCGGGGTGCGGGTGTCGAACTCGGCGGCCTCCCCTCGGGTCAGCACGAGGTCCTGCTCCCCCAGCAGCAGCCGCAGCCGGCCGGACAGCACGTAGAGCCACTCGTAGCCGTCGTGGGTGCGGCGCTCCGGCGGGCTGTCCACGGGCGGGTAGGTGATCTTGTACGTCGAGATCGGCGCGCTCTCCGGTGCCAGAGGCACGATCAGCATCCCCTGCCGCCGGATCGGCGCCCGCCGCACCCGGGGGTCGGGGGTCTGGGTCGAGACGAGGTCGTCGAGGCGGATGCCCAGCTGGCGGGTCAGCGGCATCAGCAGCTCGAGGCTGGCCTGGCGCTTGCCCGACTCCAGGCGCGAGAGCGTGCTGGGCGACATGCCGGCCCGCTCGGCCAGGTCGTCGAGGGTCCAGCCCCGGTCGTTGCGGGCGGCCCGCAGCCGCGTCCCCACCTGTGCCAGCTCGTCAGTCATGCGTCGATCTTGCCATACCCGCAAGGACCATTGCGAGATCGGCATCCACCCGGTGCACTGGACACATGACTGGGCACATGGACGACGAGACGATGACCGAGAACGACACTCCCGACCCGACCGAGACCTGGGACGCCGTGGTCGTGGGCGGCGGCGCCGCAGGGCTGGCGGCGGCGCTGATGCTGGGCCGGGCGCGACGCCGGGTGCTGGTGGTCGACGCCGGCGAGCCGCGCAACCGCGACGCCGCGCACATGCACGGGGTGCTGGGCCACGACGGCATCGACCCGGCCGACCTGGTGGCGCGCGGGCGGGCCGAGGTGGCGGCGTACGACGTGGAGGTGCGCGCGGGGCGGGTCGACCTCGTCGAGCGGGCCGGCCCCGAGGCCGGGGACGGGCTGCTCGTGCGCCTGGGCGCGGGCGGGGTCGTGCGGACCCGGGCGCTGGTGGCGGCCACCGGCATCACCGACGTGCTGCCGGAGGTGCCGGGCCTGGCCGAGCGGTGGGGCGCGAGCGTGCTGCACTGCCCCTACTGCCACGGGTGGGAGGTGCGCGGTCGCAGGCTGGGCGTGCTGCTCACCAGCCCCGCGAGCCTGCACCAGGCCCAGCTGCTGCGGCAGTGGAGCGACGACGTGACCGTCCTCAGCGCGGCCGTCGAGCCGCTGGAGGAGGAGACCGCGCGGCGGCTGCGCAGCCGCGGCGTGCGCCTGGTCGCCGAGCCGGTGGTCGAGGTGCTCGGCGAGGGCCGGGACCTGAGCGGGGTGCGCACCGCCGCCGGCGAGGTGGTCGCGCTCGACGCGCTCTTCACCGCCGGCCGCCCGCTCCCCCACGACGCGTTCCTCGACGGCCTCGACCTGGCGCGCGAGGACGGGCCGTTCGGCAGCGTGCTGGCCGTCGACCCCACGGGGCGCACCAGCCACGGTCGGGTCTGGGCGGTCGGCAACGTGGTGCAGCCGATGGCCAACGTGCCGATGGTGACCGGCGCCGGGGCGATGACCGGCGCCTTCGTCAACGCGGTGCTGGTGGAGGAGGAGTTCGACGCGGCCGAGGCGGCCACCCAGCGGGTCACCACGCACTGGGAGGACTGGTACGCCGGGTCCGCGCCGCTGTGGTCGGGACGCGTCAACGCGACGACCGCCGACGTGGTGGCCACGCTGCCGGTGGGCGAGGCGCTCGACCTCGGCTGCGGCGAGGGCGGCGACGCGGTCTGGCTGGCCGAGCAGGGCTGGCGAGTGACGGCCGTCGACGTCTCCGCGACCGCGGTGGCCCGGGGCGCGGCGGGCGCCGAGCAGCGGGGCGTGGCGGAGCGCATCGACTGGCACGCCCACGACCTGGCCTCGTGGCGCACCGAGCAGACCTTCGACCTGGTGACGGCCTCGTTCCTGCACTCCGAGGTCGAGCTGCCGCGCGCGGAGATCCTGCGCCGCGCCGCCGGGAGGCTGCGCCCGGGCGGCCACCTGCTGCTCGTCTCGCACGTCTTCGAGTCGGATGGTGATGTCCCGCCGTGGGCGTCGGCGCGCCGCGAGCAGGCCGACCACGAGCCCCACGACCACGCGCACCGACACGGGCACGGGCACGAAGACGGGCAGGACACCGCGATGCCCGAGCTGCTGCTACCCCACGAGGAGATCGCCGCACTCACGCTCGACCCCGCCGACTGGTCCGTCGAGCTGAGCGAGCTGCGACCGCGCGAGGCCACCGGCCCCGACGGGGTGCAGCGGGCCGTCGTCAAGGACGGAGTCGTCCTGCTGCGGCGCCGCTGACCCGGCCCGAACTTCCCGCC
>NZ_JBDYKJ010000125.1:0-4274 GCF_040012395.1 Nocardioides sp. 31GB23
GCGGGAGTGGGGGCGGGAGTGGGGGCGAGGATGACAAGAAGGACCTTGACGGCGTACCCGGCCGAGAGAGCGGCCGCGAGCAGGCCGACGGCGTAGAGCGCGCCGGACTCATGCAAGGCGCCGGCCAGGACGGTGTCCTTGGTCACCCACAACGACAGCGGCGCGATCCCTGCAAGGGAGAGCAGGCCGACCACCGCTACCGCGCCCAGGCCCGGCCAACGTCGACCCACACCGACCAGCCGGTCGAGTTGCTTGGTGCCGAGCGCGGTCAGCCAAGTACCAGCGAGCAGGAACAGCAACGCCTTGGTAGCCGCGTGGGCCACGAAGTGGGAGGCACCGCCACCGATGGCGCCCACGCCGGCAGCGAGGACAACGAACCCGAGCTGCGCTGCGGTCGAGGCGGCCAACAGCTGCTTCAAGTCCGACTGCAGCAGGGCGACCACGCCCATCAACACAGCGGTGAGCGCTCCCGCCCACGCCACCGTTGTTGCGGCCCAGCCGGTGATCTGCAGCAGATCGGAGACGCGCAACAGCAGGTAGCCCCCCATCGCCACCATGGCCGCGGAGTGCAGCAGGGCGCTGACGGCGCTGGGCCCGGCCATCGCGCGGGCCAGCCAGAACGAGAACGGCAGCTGCGCGGCCTTTCCCAGGGCCGCGGCAACGATGCCCGCGGCGATCACGTTGCGCCAGCCGTCCGAGGCCTGCGTCAACTGCCCCAGGCCCAGGCCGGCTCCCCCCGCTAGTGCAGCTCCCGCGGCGACGTACAGACCGATGTCGGCGGCCCGGGTCGTCAAGAACGCGACCATCCCTGCCTCGCCGGTGCTCGGGTCTCGCCAGCGGAAACCGATCAACGCATACGAGGTGGCGCCCATGACCTCCCAGGCGATCAGGAGGGTCAGCAGGTTCTCGGCAGCAGCCGTGATCACCACCGCGCTGAGGAACAGCAACATCAGCCCGTGGAAACGGGCAGTGGAGTCGGTGACATCGCCGGTGGCGAAGATCAGCACCAGCACGGTGACCACGGCGACCGTCACCAGCACGACCGCGGACAGGGTGTCGACGCCGAGAGCGAACCGCGAGACCTGCAGGAAGGGAGCACTCACCGAGGGGCGCTCCACAGAGACGAGCACGGCCAGGACCGCCGCAACGAGCGCGGTGAGCAAGCTGGCGACTTGCGCGACCCGACGGCCCGGCATCACCCCACACAGGGTGGCGCCGACGACGGCCGGGCCGAGCGCCAGCAGCCACAGTGCAGCCTCGGGCAGTCCGCCGGACGGGGCTGTCGTGGCCGCGACGGATGGTAGGGACGCGGAGAAGAAGGGGGCGTTCATCGCGACAGGTCACCCGCCATGTCGGTCATGTCAGTGCCGCCGTGTCGGTTCAAGGTGATCGCGACCGCGAACCCCATCGCCATCTCCACCGTCATGGCGGCGATCACGACCAGCAGGAGCACCTGCCCGGTCGGGTCTGGGGCCAGGAACCACCAGATCGCGCCGGCGGCCAGGATGACGGCGTTGAGCATCAGCTCCAGCCCCATCATCACCATCACCACGACCTGTTGCGACAACGCGCCGTACAGCCCGACACCGAACAGCGCCGATGCCACGATCAAGACCGCCTCGAGACTCACTTCGTCTCTCCCGTCTCGGGTGCCTCGCCCGGGTCGTGCCCCATGCGCCCGAGGTGCCCCATGTGCCCGGCGTGCCCGGCGTGCCCCGTGTGCCCGCTGTCGTGGCCGCTGTCCTCCGTGCCCTCATTGGTCCGAGTGGGGTGCTCGGCAGCTGCGTGACCGGTTGCGTGACCGGCTGGCCGGGCGGTCTCGGCTGACTCGGCTGACTTGGGTGAGGGGCGCGTGCTGCGGCCGACGCCACCGGGTTGCGGGTCGATGGCCGGGCCTGCGAGGTCGTCGCCGAGGCGGTCGTAGCGGGTGCGGTGCGCGGCCAGGGAGACTCCGGCGACGATCGTGGCGAGCATGACCGGACTGATGGTCAGCATGGCGAGCATCTTCGAGCCCATCAGAGCCTCGCCGAGCTCGCGGGTTACGTCGGCACCTGGGGAGCCGGCGCGATCGGGCCACGGGATCAGCAGGGCTCCGCCGGCCAGGACGACGAAGCTGCCGAGCCCGGCGGTGATGGCGGTGCGGTGGCCGTGCACCATGCTCATCGGCATCAGGGCCGGGTTCATGCCCATGAACATGATCATGTAGACGGCCATGACTGCCATCTCCATCACCATCATCAACACCACGATGACGCCGATGTAGTCGAGGTCGAAGAGCAGCAGCGCTAGCCCGACCGCGACGAACGAGATCGCCAGGGCGTAGGTGGCGCGGGCCATGGAGTCCACCCGGAACACCGCGATCCCCGCGACCACCGAGATCACGCCGAGAACCCAGAACAGCACGTCGTCTACCACTGCGGCCTCCCCCTCAGCCTTGGACCACGACGAGAGACACGACCAGGAGCTGGGCCAGTACCAGCGGCACCATCAGCACCCATCCCACCTCGGCCAGCTTGTCGGGGCGGATCGCCGGAAGGCGTCGAGCGATGACCACCAGGGCGGCGACGAGAACGACGGTCTTGACAAGGACCCAGGCCCACGGCGCCAGCAGCGGCCCCGAGCCGCCACCGAGGAACATCGGAACCGCGAAGGCGGATCCGGCCACCAGCAACGCGTAACGCCCAGCCTGCAGAAGCAACCGGTCGACACCGGAGGACTCGGCCAGCACCCCGCCCGCGATGTCCGCGCCGGCCGCGGTCGACAGCGGTCCCCAGACCGAGAAGCCGACTACCGAAGCGCAGTAGACCACGAACGCCACCGGCATCCATGCCACGAACCAGATCTCGTCTTGGGCGTCGGCCACTTGCGTCACGTTCAGACTTCCCGCGGCGACGGCGGGAGCGGTGAGCGCGAACATCAACGGCAGTTCGTAAGCCAGTGCCTGACCCAGGAACCGGAAGCCGCCGATCAGCGCGTAGGTGGAGTTCGGACCCCATCCGGCCAGCCACACCAGCGCCCACACCATGACGTCCATGGCGTTGAACCACACCACCCCGATCGACAGGTCGCTCAGAGTCCAATCACCCAAGGGCACGACGGCCACCATCAGCAGCGCCACGACGACCAGGCCGGCGCCGCCCACGCGCCACAACGGCACGTCAGCTGAGACCAACGTCCGGCGCCGTTGGCGCAGCAACCTCGCCACGTCCACGAATGGGCGGCGCAGACCTTCGCCGACACGGCCCCCGGTCTGGCTGGCCTCCAGCGCGCCGTTCAGGCACGCCGCACCCAGTGCCACGGCTGCCACCAAGAAGGCGGCCACCAACGCCCACGCAGGACTGACAACGACCGCACCGCCCATCTCAGACATCTCAGACATGACCGCTCCCGAGTGAAGACGCTGGCACGGCGAGCACGGGTGATAGGCCGACGACGCTGGCGATGGCCAGCCGAACCGACGCGACCTCAAGGCCGGTCAGCAGCGACGGCAGCACCTGACCCAGGTCCGTCATCGTGCGGGCTGTGTCAGGTTCGGTCGACGGGGCGGCGTGCGCTGCGGTCCCCACGTCCGGGTTTGATTCTGCGGCTGCTAGGTCGGCCTCGGCGAGCTCGACGATCTTGAGCATTCGGGTGTACACGTCTCCGGCCAGCAGGCCGGTCGCGGCCACGGGGGCAAGGTCGATCAGCGACCACCGCAGCAGGCGGGAGCGCTGCAGCACACGTCCAAGCTGCTCGACCGTTCGCTTCGTTAGCGCCTCCTCTGTGGAGACGACGAGGACAGCGTTGCGAGCGCGGCGCGCCAGGGTCGCGTGCCGTGGCGATCCGGCCAACGCCAGCAGGCTCGTGAGCGCGTCGAGCCGAGCAGCCGCGGACAGGCGCGACAGGCTCAGACCGTGTGGGTGATCCCCGCTGGTTGTTCCGGTTTCGATGCTCACGCGATCGGTGACGACGTCGAAGACGGCAGTGACCACGTCGCCCTGCAACGTGAGCCCCACCGTGAGGTTGGAGGGCCAATAGGAGAGCACCGGCCCCAGCCGTAGATGCAAGACATCCATCGCGAGGCCGTCGCGATCCTCACCGCCAGAAGCCAACGCGATGCCTCCGGGACTCATGTCACCGTGGCCGCGATGACCCCGGTGGCCGGCGTGCTCGTCGTGGCCAGCGTGCTCGTCGTGGCCAGCGTGCTCGTCGTGGCCAGCGTGCTCGTCGTGGCCAGCGTGCTCGTCGTGACCGGCGTGCTCGTCGTGGCCAGCGTGCTCGTCGTGACCGGCGTG
>NZ_JBDYKJ010000126.1:0-4123 GCF_040012395.1 Nocardioides sp. 31GB23
GCGCAGACGACGCGGACCGGGGTGACGAGGATGCGGAACGCGCTGGTGCCGTCGTGGCTGTTGAGCGCGGCGATGTTCAGGTCGACGCGGTCGGTGCCGCCGACCGTCAGTGAGTCCGGCAGCTGCATGGTGATGAACACCTGCCGCCCGCCGCGCAGCGACCCGGCGGTGTCGAAGATCGCGCCGGACTCGTCGGCCAGCAGGTTCAGGAAATCGGCGTGGTCCTCGTTCTGCAGCGGCGTGTAGCCGCCGCCGACGACGCCGAGCGCCTCGGGTGCTCCGGTGAACGGGTTGGTGCGCACCGTGGCGAAGCCGGGGACCTCGATGGGGGTGACGCCGCCGTCGCTGACCTCGGCGGTGGTGAGAGGCAACTTGCGGACGTCCCAGCCGCCCAGGTGCCCGAGCCTCATGGCCTCCTCGGCGGTGAACGCGCGGTCGCGGACGGTGGTGCCGAGCCGGTGCCAGGCGTCCTTGCGGGCGAAGACGGCCGCTGCCTGGGTGCCGTGGGTCTCGATCTCGTGTGCCATGTCGGTGGTCCTCCTGTGTCGGAAATCAAACGAACTGCGTTCATTCTATTCTTTCTATTCCACTGAGGGCGGTTCTCCACAGGAAGAACCGCCCTCAAGGGGAGAGGGTGGTCAGGCCGCGTCGGTGCTCGCGTCGTTCTCGACGGCCTCGGCCTCGTCGTCGGTGGCGCTTTGGTCGCTCGGCTCCTCGCCGATCAGCAGCCGCTCGACGTCGCTGGGCTGGTAGCCCCACTCGATGAGCGCGGCGAGCATGCGGGCGTCCCACTGGCTCGGGTTGCGCCACGTGTGTTTGCCGATGGAGTCCTCCCACGCCGCGACGACGGCGGCGAGTGTGGTCATGATCGCGCCCTTGGGGCTGGTGGCCCGGGTCGCGATCTTTTGGCACTCCTCGTAGCCTGCGCCGTAGTAGCCGCTGGGCACGTCGATGCCGAGCAGGCCGAACAGCCTCGGGTGCCGGTGCTCCATGGCCTTGCTCAGCGTGTGGTGGCCGGTGACGACGGCCTCGCAGATCAGGGCCTCGGCACCCTTCGGCGCGGTCTTGCGGGCCACGAACGTACTCAGCCAGTCCCGGCGCACGGTCTCGGCGCTGGCCCAGGCCTTGTTGTTCGCGATGACGCGGCGGCGCTCCTGGCGGCGGGCCTCGGCCTCGGCCTCGGCGGCGGCGTCGGTCCCCGGGTCGTGAGCCTCGGCGTCGTCGCCCTGGTCGTCGTCGGTGCGACCGACACGGCTCCGGTGGACGAGTCCGCTGGCCTCGATGTCGGTGACCACCCACAACAGCCGGTAGACCTTCACCGGCTCGGCGTACTCGTCCTCGGCGTCGGCGTCGGCGTCCTCCTCGCCCTCGGTGGCCTCCGGCTCGGGGTACTCCCAGTCCTCGGTGACGATCACCGCGACGCCAGAGAGGTTCGGCCACTCCTCGACCGGCACCGGCTCGCCCTCAGGGGTGCGCATGTCTTCCAGCACCAGCGACCCGTCCGTCTCGTCGGCCTCCTGCGCGGAGAGCACTGGCAGGCCCTCGGCCCGCAGCCGCACGACCTCGGCGGCGTACGCCTCGCGCTCGGCGGCTTCGTCGCGCAGCTTCTGGGCGACATGCTCGACCGAGTCGCCCCAGCGCGTGGTCCGTGCACGCTCCAGGCGCTCGGCGGCATCGGGGTCGTGCTCGAACTCGGCGAAGATCGCGGCCTCTTGGAGAGTCAGGTCGCCGGATTCCAGCCGGTTGCGGGTCTGGTCGGCCTTGGTGACCGCCAGGGCGGCGTTCACGGTCGGGCGGTCGATGGAGGTCCGCTTGGCGATCTGCGCGGCGCTCACACCGATCAGGGCCAACTGCTCGACGCCCGCAACGATCTCGGTCTCGCGCATCCCGGCGCGGTGGATGTTCTCCACCATCTGGTCCCCGATCCGGTCGGCCTCGTCGGGCAGGGGGACGACGCGGGCCGGGATGAATCCGGTTGGGGTGCCGACCTCGGCGGCGGTGACGGTGCGGCGCTGGCCGCGCAGCAGGACGTACTGCCCGTCCTCGTTGCGGTAGACGGTCACGGCCTCCAGCACGCCGCGCTCCTTGATCGACTTGCGGAACTCCTTGTGGTCGGCGCGCAGGTCGGTGCGGACGTTGCTGCCGATGATGATGTCGGCGGGGTCCAGGTGCAGGAACTCCTCGGTGGCCTCGCGAGCGAGGGTGTCGATGGGGGTCTGGATGGTGTCGGTCATGCGGCTGTCCTCCGTGAGTAGAATAGAAAGAACTGACAGGGCTAAGCCTGCCAGTGGGAGCCGACGTCTACCCGCCCTCGGGCCGGACCTGTGGAAAGGTGGGCGCGTCTCCGATGGTGGGGATAACCCGCCCGCGTAGGCGCGGCCTCGGCTGGCGTCGCGTCGAGGCGCGGCTGCGCCCCTCGGAGCTGGAAACGGAAGGAAACGCGGGACGGTGAGAACAGCTGCGCAGTGCCCCGGCCGGGAATGCAGCGGCGTTGGTGTTAGCGGCCGCAGCCGGCCGCCGGCGGACGAGACCAGGGAGTGACCAGGTGACGAGCCAGACCACGATCCCGGTCGGGATCTACTGGAAGCCCGGCGTGTGGGACCTCGCCCGATCGGCGTACATCGCGGACCTGGACACCGACCCGGACTCACCCGGTGCCTTCGTCGGCTGGCTCGCCCAGGCGCTCGAGCTGCACGCCCGCCGCGCGTCACAGCAGCGGGCCGACATTGCCGCGGCCGCCGAACGTCATCGCGCGCAGGTGAGTACCAGGAAGAGCTTCAGCAAGAAGCACGACCTGCCTGCCTCGACGATCGAGGCGGTCGAGGACGCGATCGTCACCGACCGCCAGGAGCTCGGGCGCGCCATCGGTCGCTCGGCGTTTGCCATGGAGGCGGTCATCGTGGCCGCCGACGAAGCACGCCGGCGCCTGGGCCGCGAACTGCCTCCGCCTCCGCAGAAGCTCAGCAACCGACCGCCGCGGCGCCGGCCGGCACACTTCAGCTGACCTCGCCCCGGTCCGCTCGAGCTCGGCCGGTCGGCCAGGCCAATCTTGTCGAAAGCGGCCCGTTGTGTCGGCGGCCGCGGCTACTGTCTGGCTCGCCCCGATCCGGTACCCGAGAGCCGGATCGGGGCCTTCTGCTGCCCGGGGGGGCCTCGAGCCACGTTGCGCCGGCACTGATCGCTCCCCGGGCCCCTGGTCGACCTAGGAGACTGCGGGACGGCACGCGTCCTGCCTGAACCTAGGAAGAGCGCATGTCGACAGGGACTGCTGCACAGATAGGTGACATCTGAATCTGCGTCGATGTGTCGGCGCTGGAAGGATGTTCCCCATGCCAAAGGCGTTCCCCAAGGAGTTCCGCGAGGACGTGATCCGGGTCTACAAGGACTCGGACTCCTCAGTTGCCCAGGTCGCGAAGGACTTCGGCATCTCGCCGTCGTGCCTGAAGCGATGGCTCACGATCGACGAACGGAACTCATCACGATCATCAGGTCGTATGAGCCCGACGACTGAGTCCGATGCGCTGCGTGAAGCGAACAAGCGGATCAAGCTGCTCGAACAAGAGAACGAGGTCCTGCGTCGCGCTGCTGCGTACCTTTCGCAGGCCAACCTGCCGGGAAAATGATGTACCCGCTCGTCCGCGAGCTGGCCGCAAAGGACGCCCCGCTGCGGGTGACCGTCGCGGTGACGTGCCGGGTCCTCAACATCGCACGCCAGCCCTACTACCGCTGGCTGAAGTGCCCGGTCACCGACACCGAACTGGCCGCCGCCTACCGCGCCAACGCCCTGTTCGACGCGCATCGTGACGACCCTGAGTTCGGCTACCGATTCCTGGTCGACGAAGCGAAGGAGGCTGGCGAGTCGATGGCCGAGCGGACGGCCTGGAGGATCTGCTCCGAGTTGGGTTGGTGGTCCTCGCACGGCAAGAAGCGCGGCAGCAACGGCAAGAAGCCAGGGCCGCCGGTCCACGACGACCTGTGCGCCGTCGTCGACAAGCACGGCGTGACGCGGCACGAGTTCAAGGCCGACAACGCGAACGAACTCTGGCTGGCCGACTTCAAATGCCGACGTCGGCATTTGAAGTCCTATGCCGACGTTCGAACTATGCCGATGTTGTCGGTGATG
>NZ_JBDYKJ010000127.1:0-3847 GCF_040012395.1 Nocardioides sp. 31GB23
CCACGCGGGAACCGTCACCGACCCCGATCTTCCCGCGCCACGGCGCGGCCCGGGGTTGGCCGCTGGGTTGCTCGAAAGGACACCCCACTGATGCCCACCCCCCTCGGCTGGAAGCCGAACACTCGCCAGAAGGTCCACCAGGCCCGCGGAGAGCTTGCAGCCGCCCGCGCCGACCTCTCGCAGCTACTGCGCGAGCACAACGACGCACTGCGCGCCGCCCTCCGTGATGACCCGTTGCTCTCCGGTGAGGGCAACCGGCAGAAGCGCAGCGAGCGGACCGCCACCCTGCGCCGACTCGCGGATGAGCGCGTGGCCGGGCACCGCGAGCGCGTCGCGGACGCGGAGGCGGTTCTGCAGGACGTGCTCGCCACACAGCCCGCCCCCGACGCCGCTGGCATCGCCCGCCGTGAGGCCCACTGGCGCCGCGCGCAGACCCTCCTGGACGCCGGCCGTTCGGTGGGTGACGTGATCGCTGCCGCGACGGACCCCGAGGCGCTCATGGCACTGCGTGAGGAGCTCCCGACGTACCTGCAGGCGCGCCAGGCCAAGCCCCGCGGCCTGGAGGCCATCGGCTGGGAGGGCACCGACACCACCCGGGTAGCTCTGGACGTGGACCGCCGCCTGGTCGAGGTCACTGACGGCGACGCGCGCGCGTTCGCTGCTGCCCGCGTGGGACTCGCTGGTGAGGTGCCCGTCACTCGGCTGGCCCTCGACATGACCGCCGAGGACATCCACGCCGGCCGCTCCCCCATGGCCACCGCCATCGCCGTGCAGCAGGCTGGCGCTCAGGCCGGAATCGAAGACCCGGCGTAAGCCTGACAGGCCGGAATGTACCTTCTGACATGCCGGATCGTTATGAGGTCAGCACAGTCCATCCCGGCGCCGCGCGGCTTGTAGTTGTTGCTTGAAGCGCCACAGTCAGACGCCCGCTCATGCCGATGAGCGGGCGGCTGCCCCGTCATCAGCACGCCCAACATCGTGACTCCCGTGTCAACGACTCAGCGCAACTACACACTGCCATTCCCACCAAGCCCGAAAGTCGGCCGCCAGCGCCACAGGCAATCCTGCGTGACTGATGGAAACAGAAACTCCACCTGGCCACTTGGCGACCTCACCCTCGACGAGCGTGGAACATACCTGGATTCCCTCAACCTGGGTCGGCGTGCAGCCCCTCATCCATTCCCACCGAGCACGCCAAGTCAAACTGCCTTTAACAGATTCGGAGACGCAGCGAATAAATTGTCCGTTCGAACGAGGCAACGTTCCACAGAGCCGATCCGAGTGATCCGCTGGTGCGTACCTATAGGTTGTGAATAGCCCAGCGGATTTATCGCGTATCGAACTCCAACTCTGGGGCCACTCCGTCAACGAAGGGCCGGGACGGAGAAACTGCAGGGACCGCTGCGCGTCGGCGCGGCCCACCGCTTGCAGAACGATTGAATTTTCTCGAGCGGAATTGTCGCTCGGAGTCGTGATCACATCCATATATTTGCCGACCCGACACGAAGCCGCGACTGCCAATCGCTTCATGTGTTCAATTTCGTCGCCGGTCAGCATGGCAACATTGATGTCAGCCATAATTTTTCACCCACATTGGATATCTCCCATGGACCTGCAGTCGAGAGGTTGATACGAAGGTTCGACTCGATCGGGCGACGCCCACCAGGAGTGAGGGGTACAAACCCGACCGATTCGAACCGCCCTTGACGTTGACCGTCGACCCAGGGGCATATTGATATTCGAAATTGGTCTCGACAGGACGTCATCCGCCTTTTGGACTGTCCTTTCGGCCGTCATCGAAGTTGCTGCGATCGCGGCGGTACGTCGGCGCCGCCAGTCCAGAATGGTTCGCAGTAGGGACTTGAGCGATGACTAGCGTGCGCGACGGCCCTCCGATTCAGCCACTGTCGGGCTGGCCTGCACCCTGAACCACTCAACGCTGGACTTCCTGCCATGGGGCGCGCCATCTCAACGCGACGCCGACGAGGCTGGTGAGGTCACCACGACGGCGGCCTGCGGGATCATGCTCTCAGCATCTCGCGCCGAGAAACCGAACGCCACCCAATCGCACTCATCTGCCGCTGTCCGCACGGTCCTGCCGAGTGGCGTCTGCGGCTGCCGAGTTGAGTGCGCATCTGGCCTGTGTCATTCAGCAGCCATCGTCCGCGCGGCACAGGTGGCTGATCGCCGTGAGGGCCTGTCATAGTAAGTTCACGGTCCGACCGACCGAAGGAGAACCCGGCATGGTGGCACCACGGGGCGTGCGCAAGGCATGGTGGACCTGGAAGGGCGTAGGACTGTTCGTGCTGAGCGTCATCGTCCTTGCAATCTCTCCGCGACAAGACGGCACCGATCGCATCGGCCTAGTCGCCATTGGCGTCGCTGGGGTGCTGTGCTCGATTGCCGTGATCTTGCTGTGGAAGCGCGACAAGTTGTAGCAACGTTGGGCACACCGCAGGGCACCTCCGATCCTCGCGTGAGCCGATCGCGTAACAGGACCCAACGGGGCCGATGCCTCCGCTCGCCCCATGCCCCCGCCCGGCTGAAGAACTGCCCCGACATCCTCATCTGCCGCGTAGCGTGCGCCCGCGGTCGCGCGCACGTGAGCCAGTGCTCTCCGCCCCCGGTGAGGCACGCGGCGGCCTACCCCTTCGACCAGAAGTAGAGCCCCCAAAAGACGCCCGACACTACTGCGAAGAACGCCACGGCTGGCCACACCAGTTGAGCCAAGCAGATCCCAGCGACTAGAACAGACCCAACTGCGGAGATCAAGTATGTTTGACGAAACGCGGGACTGCGGTTTACGTCTTCCACTGCAACGCGTCTAGCCTTTGACGATCGATCTTCGGAGGAGCGTTTTTGCCTTCCTTCTTTGCGAAATACGATGCCATAGAAGAGCATGAAGGCAAACAAGCAGAGTGTCGCTACCCAAAAGATTGTCGGCATGTCCTTGTCGAATGATCGCGCCCACGCCAACACGGTGACGACAACTGCCGTCAAAATGAAGCAGGTCGCATCCAATATCGTCCTAGATTTCAAGAACTACTCCATCGAGACCGAGGGTTGAGGGCCTGAGGATAGCGTCGCGGCCCACCTGTATCCCCTGGTGGACAGTTTCGGTTTTCTACGGTCCCGTGCTCAGCACCGAACGTCACGCACTCATCTGCCGCGTAGCGTGCGCGTCAGCGCGCGCTCATCTGCCGCGTAGCGTGCGCCCGCGGCCATCCGGTTCTGCCGCGTAGCGTGCGCCCGCGGCCATCCGGTTCTGCCGCACTGTGGTGGAACCCCGAAGCCACTTCTCACGTCCTAGGGTTATGCAAATGCTGACTCGGCTCTTGCTCGCCCCGCTGCTGGTTCTCGGCGCGGGCTGTTCGACCGACGAGGAGGCCTCGCGCTCGTCCGACCGCCCTGCCGCCGCGGTCAATCGGGCGACGCCATCGGAGTCGACGCCTCTGCGCACGATCAGGGACGGTGGTCTCGTCTTCAAGGTGCCGAAGAAGTGTCAACTGAAGGACACAAAGGCGACCGCGTGCGCGGGCTTGCGACGCATCATTGCGGCTCGCACAGGTCCCACCGAAGACCTCATCAAGCCAGGCATTCATCGACAGCGCTCCGTTTGGGTCGGGCTGACGACGATCGGCGGCTCACATCTCTACGCTGTCGCGGATGCCAATGGTCGTGCCTCGCTTCGTGAGTTAATGGATTCGGCCGTCCTAGCGCGCTCGTAGCGCGCTCATCTGCCGCGTAGCGTGCGCCCGCGGCCATCCGGTTCTGCCGCGTAGCGTGCGCCCGCGGCCATCCGGTTCTGCCGCGTAGCGTGCGCCCGCGGCCATCCGGTTCTGCCGCG
>NZ_JBDYKJ010000128.1:0-3668 GCF_040012395.1 Nocardioides sp. 31GB23
ACCCTCCCGTGAGTTCACGAATTCTGAAGGGTATGCCGGTGGGAACTGACGGCTTGAGCCTCTCACAGAACGCGGTTGTGGTCGTGGGTTCGCGAACTGACGGCGAGTGTTCGGCGCCCGGGTCAGGCGGGGTCGCCGATGTCGTCGGGTTCGGGGTCGGGCAGGTAGCGCAGTGCGCCATCGACGGTGAGTCCGAACAGGTCGCAGATGCGGCGGACGTCGCCGCCGGTGGCGCGGGCCTCGTGGAGGATCCGGTCTTCACGCATGAGGTGAATGGGGATGCCGGTGGCCAGAGTGAGCCAGCGGCCGCCGACCGGTGCGGTCCGGTTCGAGTTGCGGGAGTTGATGAAGACGTACGGGTTGCCGGTGGTCGGCCATCGCTTGTTGCGATGGTCGAGCCAGGCGTTGAGGCGGACGCGGACGGGTTCGGCCAGGAGGATTGTGCGCTGTCCGAGTCGAAGCCGGCCGTCGGCGAGGTCGGTCAGTCTGATCTGGCGCAGCTCGCCGGCGCGCAGGCCGTGGAAGGTGGCCAGGGCGGTCAGCGCGGCGGAGGCGGGGTTGGGCGAGAGCAGCGATTCGCGGATCTTCTCGGCGTGCGCGGGCAGGGGGTTGCGCCGTTCGTGGCTGCCGGTCTGGATCCGGGCGATGGGGTTGACGAAGAGAACCTTGCGGGCCTTGAGGAGCGTGAGGATGGAGCGGAGTCCGGCGCCCATGGTGGAGCGCGGGTTGCCCGCGGGCGGCAGCACGGCGCGGACGTCGCTCGAGGTGATCTCGCGCAGCGAGGTGTGGCCTTGTTCGGTCCAAGTGGTCAGGGCGGGCATGGCCCAGCGCAGGTAGAGCCGGATGGTCTGCTGGTCGCGAGGCTTGCGTCGCGGCGGGGTGGTGGAGCCGTTGATCATGACGTCGAACCAGTCGCGGACCTCTGCGCGCATCGGGTTGGGGAGGTCGGCGATGGTGGCCTCGACGTAGGCGTGGATGGCGGGTTGACGGTCGTCGAGCATGACGCCGGCGGCGGTGGCGACGTCGATGACCGGGAGAGCGGTCATTCCGATCTCTTGGAGTCGGATGGCGTCGGAGGCGAGCAGCATCGCTCCGGGGGTGTCTTGCATGTGCTGCAGGACGCGCATCGAGCGTTGGGTGCGGAAGATGGTGGATCTGGGCCAGCCGTGCCGCCGAGCGTGGTCAAGGACCGCAGCGTCGAGGAACGCCGCCATCTGCGCGTCGGGCGGCTCGGGCGAATGCTCGCTGGTGAGCAGGCCTCGTCGCCGGGCGACGGCTACCCAGTTGCTCAGGTCGCGGGGCATGTCGAAGAGCGCGAGCTGGATCTGTTCAGTCGGGTAGAAGTCGATGGTGCCGAACCTGTCGGCCCTGTACCGGTGGAGGTTGCGAGGGTTGGGCTGGGCGCTGGGCTTGTCGACGCGGCGGACCCTGCCCCAGCGCAGCCGGGTCGGCTGGAAGGGGATGTTGGCGAGGTAGAGCTGCTGCCCGCCGGCGTTGGCTTCCTCGACGGTTGCGCCGAGCGCGATGCTCATCTGTCGATCGCACAGGTTGCAGACCTGGTCGGGGTTGACCGCCAGACCGACCCGGCTACAGATCCGACAGTTTCCGCGCGGGAGCCGTTGACGCCAGCTACGACAGCGCCAACACAGCCATTTGTGCTTGCGGATCACGCCCCAGGCGTGACAGTCGCGGCAACTCTCGATTCGCTGCGGCGCGTACTGGTGACAGCGGGTGCACAACCCTTGGGAGTAGTACTCCACCGCGAACCCGCGATCGAGACCGGCGCCGCGGCCGTCGTCGAGACTGCCGTCAGGGCCGTCGCTGGTCCTGCCCGAGGCCCACTCGCCGTCCGCGCCAGCGTTGCAGCGTGTGCATGCCGGTGGGGCGAATGGGCCGCCAGGCAGGCATTGGTAACAGTAGTCGACCCGTGGGCGAGTCCAGGCGACGGGACGTTGCCGACAGGCGATGCAGGGCTTCGGCCTGCCGCCTCTTGCTCCCGCGCTGACTTCCTGGCCCGTTGCTTCCTGGCTGGCGTCGGCATTCACTCAACTGCTCATTCGGCTGCTCATTCGGGAGGTCGTGTCCGGTTGCGTCCCAACCGGGGCTGCACGATCGGCGTGGGCGGCTTGGCGGCGCCGGGCTGGTCGCCAGTGGCGGTCTTGGCGGCTCGAAGTGCGGCGACGTTGCCGGGCTCGCGGACCAGCAGCTTGGTGGGCTCGCAGTCCAGGACCTCACAGATCACGTCGAGGTCGTCGAGCCTGATGGTGGTCGGGGTGCCGGTCCACAGGGCCGACATCTTCCCCGCGGAGATCTCGAGCCCGGCGTCGGCGAGCATGCGGCGCAGCTCAGTGGACTTCCAGATGCCGCGTTCGGCCGCGGCCATGCGCAGGTTCCACTTCATCGGATTACTCCTCCCCGAGCGTCAGCCCGAATCGGTCGCTGACTCGTTGGTTCGCTTCATGCCAGGCCCGCTCGATGTGGTCGTCTTCGACGTGCACGTAGGTGGTCGTGGTCTTGAGCCAGACGTGGCCGAGGAGTTCCTGGACGGCCTTGAGCGCCATCCCGCGGTGGTAGAGCGAGGTCGCGCAGTAGTGGCGCAGCACGTGCGGGGTCAGGCGTTGTTCCCAGGCGGGCAGCCAGCGTGCGGCGGCGCGGGTGAGGCCGGCACGCAGCGCGTCGTCACCGACTCGGGTCGGCCGACCGGTGATCGTGTCGTAGCGCTCGCTGGGCAGCAGGGGCGCGTCGGGGTCGTCCCAGTCGTCGCCGAACTGGTGGCGCACGTCGGTCAGCCACCAGTTGAGCAGCCCGGCTGTCCCGTTGATGGCGGGCACGAGCCGGGTCTTCGGACCCCGCCCCCGGGAGCCCTTGCCGAACCGGACGTGGAGCTTGCCGTGCTCACCGAGATCGGGGCGCCAGTCCCGCAGGTCCAGCATCCGCGACTCGTTGAGTCGAAGCCCCACCCGTCGCCAAAGCGAAGCGGCCATGAAGTCACGGGCCGCTGTCAGGTACTTGCGTTGATCGACCATGGTGTCGGCCCAGCAGGTGAACAGGTGGTCGACCTCATCGTCGGTCGGTGGCACTCGGATTGTCTGAGTCCAGGTGCTCGCCGGGCGGTTGAACTCATCGACCGGCTGGCTGACCACGACTCCGGTCAGGGCGTGGATGTCGCCTTGGTAGCGGGCGACCATGAACTCGAAGAAGCGGGCGACCGAGCTGGCCTTGCCTTCCACGGTCTTGCGCAGCAGGCCACGGTCGCGACGCAGCCAGGCCAGGTACCGATCCACGTCCGCTGCGTCGGCCACCCAGACGGGCTGACCGAGGAAGCGGGCGAACTCGATGACCGCCGAACGTTCGGCGTCGATGTAGCCGTCAGTGAGACCAGCACCCACCATCGCCAGTGCGTGCTGGTCGACGATCTCCTGCTCGAACACATCGGCGTCCGCCGCCGAGGCCAGTCGCCGCGGCGAGTCGATCGAACGCACCACCGCCAACGTCATACGCGGTCCTTGGGATCACGAATCCACGGCACAAGCCATACATATCAGATTCTGTTCGAGAATCTCGACATCTCTTCGGAGATTCCCGGAGGCGTCGGATGCGGGCGCTGAGCAGGGACGCAGGCCACGAGAGGAGTTCAGATGCTCAGAGAACTCACGGCACTAGGGACA
>NZ_JBDYKJ010000129.1:0-3495 GCF_040012395.1 Nocardioides sp. 31GB23
GCATCTGCCTCTTGTGTGGGGTGGGTGTGGGTGTCGTGTCTTTCTAGATGTAATTAATTCTAGTCTTTGTAGTTTTTGTTGAGTGTTTGTGAGACAAGCTATGAAGGGCACATGGTGGATGCCTTGGCATCAAGAGCCGATGAAGGACGTAGGAGCCTGCGATAAGCCCTGGGGAGTTGGCAACCAAGCTGTGATCCGGGGGTGTCCGAATGGGGAAACCCAGCTGGAGTCATGTCCAGTTACCCGCGCCTGAATATATAGGGTGTGTGGAGGGAACGTGGGGAAGTGAAACATCTCAGTACCCACAGGAAGAGAAAACAATAGTGATTCCGAGAGTAGTGGCGAGCGAAATCGGATGAGGCCAAACCACGTACATGTGATACCCGGCAGGGGTTGTGTATGTGGGGTTGTGGGATCGCATGGGTGGGTCTGCCGGCCTGCCACACAGTAAGAAACTCGTGATGAAGTTGAAGTCCGCTGGAAAGTGGCGCCGTAGAGGGTGATAGCCCCGTAAGTGTAAGTCGCGAGCTGTGATGCGTCATCCCAAGTAACACGGAACCCCTGAAATTCCGTGTGAATCTGGCGGGACCACCCGTTAAGCCTAAATACTCCTTGATGACCGATAGCGGACAAGTACCGTGAGGGAAAGGTGAAAAGTACCCCTGGCGGGGAGTGAAATAGTACCTGAAACCGTGTGCCTACAATCCGTCGGAGCCTTGCTCACACTTGTGTGACGGGGTGACGGCGTGCCTTTTGAAGAATGAGCCTGCGAGTTTGCGTTGTGTTGCGAGGTTAACCCGTGTGGGGAAGCCGTAGCGAAAGCGAGTCCGAATAGGGCGTGCCAGTAGCACGATCAAGACCCGAAGCGAAGTGATCTATCCATGGGCAGGTTGAAGCGCGGGTAAGACCGCGTGGAGGACCGAACCCACTTAGGTTGAAAACTGAGGGGATGACCTGTGGATAGGGGTGAAAGGCCAATCAAACTTCGTGATAGCTGGTTCTCCCCGAAATGCATTTAGGTGCAGCGTTGCGTGTTTCTTGCCGGAGGTAGAGCACTGGATAGCCGATGGGCCCGACCAGGTTACTGACGTTAACCAAACTCCGAATGCCGGTAAGTGAGAGCGCAGCAGTGAGACTGCGGGGGATAAGCTCCGTAGTCGAGAGGGAAACAGCCCAGACCATCAGCTAAGGCCCCTAAGCGGTGACTAAGTGGAAAAGGATGTGGAGTCGCACTGACAACCAGGAGGTTGGCTTGGAAGCAGCCACCCTTGAAAGAGTGCGTAATAGCTCACTGGTCAAGTGATTCCGCGCCGACAATGTAGCGGGGCTCAAGTCATCCGCCGAAGCTATGGCATTCACATAAGCCCAGCACCCACTTGATGGGTGTTCAGGTGTGTGGATGGGTAGGGGAGCGTCGTGTCGCGAGTGAAGCGCCGGAGTGATCCAGGTGTGGATGCGACACGAGTGAGAATGCAGGCATGAGTAGCGAATCACGTGTGAGAAACACGTGCGCCGAATGATCAAGGGTTCCAGGGTCAAGCTAATCTGCCCTGGGTAAGTCGGGACCTAAGGCGAGGCCGACAGGCGTAGTCGATGGACAACGGGTTGATATTCCCGTACCGGCAAAGTAGCGCCCATGACGAACCTGGTGATGCTAACCATCTGAAACTCAAGTGACCGGACCCTTCGGGGCGAGGCGCTTGAGCGTAGCGTGGGACCCGAACTGGTAGTAGTCAAGCGATGGGGTGACGCAGGAAGGTAGTCCAACCGTACCGATGGTTGTGTACGGCTAAGCATGTAGGGCGAGATCTAGGCAAATCCGGATCTCTGACTTCGATGTCGGGCTTGAGATGTGATGGGGACCCCGTTGGGGGGAAGTGGATGATCCTATGCTGTCGAGAAAAACCTCTAGCGAGCTATGCGCCGCCCGTACCCCAAACCGACTCAGGTGATCAGGTAGAGAATACTAAGGCGATCGAGCGAACCACGGTTAAGGAACTCGGCAAAATGCCCCCGTAACTTCGGGAGAAGGGGGGCCCGGAACGTGAACACCCTAGCGGTGGGAGCGGGAAGGGCCGCAGAGACCAGGCCCAAGCGACTGTTTACTAAAAACACAGGTCCGTGCGAAGTTGTAAGACGATGTATACGGACTGACTCCTGCCCGGTGCTGGAAGGTTAAGAGGACCTGTTAGGTAGCAATACCGAAGCGGAGAATTTAAGCCCCAGTAAACGGCGGTGGTAACTATAACCATCCTAAGGTAGCGAAATTCCTTGTCGGGTAAGTTCCGACCTGCACGAATGGAGTAACGACTTGGGCGCTGTCTCAACCGTGGACTCGGCGAAATTGCACTACGAGTAAAGATGCTCGTTACGCGCGGCAGGACGGAAAGACCCCGGGACCTTTACTATAGTTTGGTATTGGTGTTTGGTTCGGCTTGTGTAGGATAGGTGGGAGACTGTGAAGCATTCACGCCAGTGAGTGTGGAGTCATCGTTGAAATACCACTCTGGTCGTACTAGATGTCTAACCTAGGTCCGTTATCCGGATCAGGGACAGTGCCTGATGGGTAGTTTAACTGGGGCGGTTGCCTCCTAAAGAGTAACGGAGGCGCTCAAAGGTTCCCTCAGCCTGGTTGGCAATCAGGTGGCGAGTGTAAGTGCACAAGGGAGCTTGACTGTGAGACAGACATGTCGAGCAGGGACGAAAGTCGGAACTAGTGATCCGGCGTCGGCATGTGGAAGCGACGTCGCTCAACGGATAAAAGGTACCCCGGGGATAACAGGCTGATCTTCCCCAAGAGTCCATATCGACGGGATGGTTTGGCACCTCGATGTCGGCTCGTCGCATCCTGGGGCTGGAGTAGGTCCCAAGGGTTGGGCTGTTCGCCCATTAAAGCGGCACGCGAGCTGGGTTTAGAACGTCGTGAGACAGTTCGGTCCCTATCCGCCGCGCGCGCAGGAAACTTGAGAAAGGCTGTCCCTAGTACGAGAGGACCGGGATGGACGAACCTCTGGTGTGCCAGTTGTCCCGCCAGGGGCACGGCTGGTTAGCTACGTTCGGAAGTGATAACCGCTGAATGCATCTAAGCGGGAAGCACGTTTCAAGATGAGGTTTCCCACCGGGTCAACCGGGTAAGGCCCCCAGCAGAACACTGGGTTGATAGGCCGGAGGTGTACAGCAGCAATGCCTAGCCGACCGGTACTAATAGGCCGAGGGCTTGTCCCACAACCACTCAGCTGAACCTACAAGGTGAGCTGCTCGCGTCCACGAATCCACACACACAAACCACCACACGTGACACATCCACATGTGAATAATGGCTTGGCACACACCACCACCCAGTGAACATCGACCCTGGGTGTGTGTGCCGCAAGAGTTACGGCGGCCATAGCGAAAGGGAAACACCCGGTCCCATCCCGAACCCGGAAGTTAAGCCTTTCAGCGCCGATGGTACTGCAACCGAGAGGTTGTGGGAGAGTAGGACGCCGCCGGACA
>NZ_JBDYKJ010000130.1:0-3369 GCF_040012395.1 Nocardioides sp. 31GB23
ATGTGTATATGAGACAGCTCCAGTGGAGGTCCGGGCCCGTCGGCGTGGAGCGGGTGCTGCTGGGTCTCAGGCCTTGACGACGTTGAGGGCCACCGTGGCGGACACCTCGTCGTGCAGTCGCACGGAGACCTCGTGGGCGCCGAGCGAACGGATCGGGTTCTTGACCGCGATCGTACGCTTGTCGACGGCCTCGCCGGTCGTCTCGGTCAGCGCCGAGGCGATGTCGGCGGGAGTGACGGCGCCGAAGAGACGCCCGCCCTCGCCGGCCTTGACGGCGACGTTGACCGACGTGGCCTCGAGCTTCGCCTTGATCTCGGCGGCGTGCTCGATGCCACGGACCGCACGGCTGGTGCGCGCGGCCTTGATCGACTCGACGGTCTTCTCGCCGCCGCGGGTCCAGCGGATGGCCACGCCACGGGGCACGAGGTAGTTGCGGCCGTAGCCGTCCTTGACCTCGACCACGTCGCCCGGGCCACCGAGACCGGTGACCTCCTGGGTCAGGATGAGCTTCATCGTCCGTGCTCCTCTCAGCGACCGGTGGAGGTGTAGGGCAGCAGGGCCACCTCGCGGGCGTTCTTGACGGCGATGGCCACGTCGCGCTGGTGCTGGACGCAGTTGCCGGTCACCCGACGCGCGCGGATCTTGCCGCGGTCGGAGATGAACTTGCGGAGCAGGGTGGCGTCCTTGTAGTCGACGCCGCTCGCCTTCTCCTTGCAGAACTGGCAAACCTTCTTCTTGGGCTTGCGAATCACTGCCTTGGCCATTGTGGTGCTTCCTTTCTAGAAGCCCGCCCCGGAGTGGGTACCGGGTCGGAATGGGTCAGGTTGATCTGGACAGGTGGTGCTGGACCGAGGGTCCGGGATCAGACGGCGATCAGAACGGGGGCTCTTCGCCCACGCCCGGGGCGCCCCAGGGGTCGTTGCCCTGGGCCGGCGCCGGCCGGGACTGGCCCCCGCCGAACCCGCCGCCCTGCTGGCCCCCCTGCTGGGGAGCCGGCGAGGCCCACGGGTCGTTGGCCGGGGCACCGCCCTGGCCTCCGCCCTGCTGGGCGCCGCCGGAGTAGCCTCCGCCGCCGCCCTGGCCACCGCCGGAGTAGCCCCCGCCGCCGCCCTGTCGGGTGGTGCGGGCGACCTTGGCGGTCGCGTAGCGCAGGGACGGGCCGACCTCGTCGACCTCGAGCTCCATCACGGTGCGCTTCTCACCCTCGCGGGTCTCGTAGGACCGGGCCTTGAGGCGGCCCTGGACCACGACGCGCATCCCCTTCTGGAGGGACTCGGCGACGTTCTCCGCGGCCTGGCGCCAGATCGAGCAGGACAGGAACAGCGCTTCGCCGTCCTCCCACTCGTTGGTCTGGCGGTTGAGGGTGCGCGGCGTCGACGCGATCCGGAAGTTGGCCACGGCCGCCCCCGAGGGGGTGAAGCGCAGCTCCGGGTCGTCGACGAGGTTGCCGACCACCGTGATGACGGTCTCGCCTGCCATGAGGTCTCCCTAGCGGTGTGCTGATCCTGGTGCTGTTCGGTCGTCCGAGACAGCGTTCGCGACCATGGTGGCCGCTCGCGCCGACATCGGACAGGGGTCATCCACAAGTGGACGACCCGAGGCGTCGAGCCGGGGCTCAGTGCGCGTCGGGCCGGATGACCTTGGTGCGCAGGATCGCCTCGTTGAGGCCGAGCTGACGGTCGAACTCCTTGACCGTGTCGGGCTCGGCGTTCAGCGAGATGACGGCGTAGATGCCCTCGGCGTTCTTCTTCACCTCGTACGCGAGGCGACGACGTCCCCAGACGTCGACGGACTCGACGGTGCCACCGTCCTTGGTGATCACGTTGAGGTACTTCTCGAGGGACGGCTGAATCGTCCGCTCTTCGAGGCTGGGGTCGAGGATGACCATTACTTCGTAGGCACGCATAGCGGTCTCCACCTCCTCTGGACTCGGCGGCCACGGTCTCTCCGTGGCAGGAGGGCTGTGCGTTCCCGCGCCCGGCACGCCGCGGAGCGACGCGCTGGTGGGAGCGGGGACCGAGGACACGGACCCGTCGGTGGGTCGTGCGATCTCGGACAGGGCAAGATAGCAGCGCACCGGCGTGCCGGCCCAAACCCGGCTGTGGACGACGCCGCATGGCCGGTCCCCGCAGCGGGTAGACAGCCCGTGTGAGCCACCCCCGTCCGCCGCACCCCCCACCGGCCCGGCCACCGGCGCGTCCGCCGACGAGCCCGCCCGCGCGCCTGGCCGGTCGCTACGAGCTCGCCGACCGCATCGGCCTGGGCGCGATGGGGTCGGTCTGGCGGGCCTGGGACCACCAGGCCGGGCGCTGGGTGGGCGCCAAGCTGCTCGACCAGGGCGCCACGCGCGCGGACGCCGCGATGCTGCTGCGCTTCGTGCGCGAGCAGTCGGTGCGCATCGCGCACCCCCACGTCGTCGCCCCCACCGGCTGGGCCGCCGAGGACCACCTGGTCGTCCTGACCATGGACGTGGTGCGCGGCGGCTCGCTCGACGACCTGCTCGCCGAGCACGGGCCGCTGCCCGAGAGCTACGTGCGGGTGCTCCTGGCCCAGCTGCTGCGTGCCCTGGCCGCCGTGCACGAGGCCGGCGTCGTGCACCGCGACGTCAAGCCGGCCAACCTCCTCCTCGAACCCACCGGCGGCGCCCGGCCGCACCTGCGCCTGGGTGACTTCGGCGTCGCCACCCTGCTCCACGAGCCCCGGCTGACCCGGCACCCGGGCGCGGTCGGCACCGACGGCTACATGGCCCCCGAGCAGCGCGGCGGCGCTCTCCCCGACCCGCGCCAGGACCTGTACGCCGCCGGCGTGGTCGCGCTGCAGCTCCTCACCGGCCGCCCGCCGACTCCCCAGGGGCCACCAGCCCCGCCGACCCCGGCGACCCCGTCGCCGGGGGACCTCGGCGGGCTGCTCGCGGCGCTGACCAGCCCCGACCCGGCCCGCCGGCCTCCCACCGCCCTGGCCGCCCTGGAGCGCCTGCACCGGCTCGGCGTACCGCCGGGCACGCCCTGGGACCAGGAGCCCCGGCCCCCGCACGTGCCCGACCGGCTCGGCGAGCCCGCTGCGCCGCGGTCCTCCTCCGCCGGCCCGCCCCGCACCCGGACACGGCTCGCGGCGCTGTGCCTGGCCGGCGCCTCGACGCTGTGCCTGGTGGCACTGGGGCTGCTGCTGATCGGATGAGCGTCCCGGCCGCCACGGCCTCAGCGGCGGCGCAGCAGCAGGAGGCCCACGACGAGCAGCACCAGCGCGGCCAGCAGCAGCACGCTCGCCACGCCCAGCCGCTGCTCGGCCAGCGCCGGCAGCAGGAGGACCGCTCGCGGGTGCACGGGGCCAGCGTTCCCGGGACCACCCCCGACAAACCCCCGTCAGCCC
>NZ_JBDYKJ010000131.1:0-3085 GCF_040012395.1 Nocardioides sp. 31GB23
GTCCTATGCCGACCTTGGAACTATGCCGACCATTTCAGCGGTCGCGCAGGTCAACGGTGATGCTGAGGTTCGGAAGGTCGGCATAGTCGCGTAGTCGTGGCCATTGCTTTCAGACACGGGGTGTCTGTCTGGAGGTGTGGTTCGTGACGAAGAGATCTGCGATAGCCCGGTCGTACCCGGATCGGGTTCCTCGGGTTCCGGTGGGCCCCTTGGCACCGACGGTGCTGGGCGAGTGCTCGGCCTGGTTGAGCATCAAGGGTTACTCCCCGGGCTCGGCGGCCGGGGTGCTGAACGCGCTGGGCCGACTCAGCTTGTGGATGCGAACGGTCGGTGCCGGTGTCGAGGACATCGAGGAGGAGCTCCTCGCCAGGTTCGTGGAGGAGGAGCGCGCGAGGGACGTCGTCTGCGTCACCGCGATGAGGGCCCGAGGGACGATGCGCAGGTTCCTTGTGGCGAGCGGATACCTGGGCTCTGTGGTGGTCGAGGACTGCCACCCGACGCCGGCTGCGGCTGCAGTGGCGCAGTGGCGTGGTTGGATGCGCGACCAAGGCGGCCTGACCGAGCAGACCATCGCGGCCCGCGTCCATTACGCAGCCGGCCTCCTGGACGCGCTGACCACCGACGGCGGGGCCCTGGAATGGCGTCGGCTTGAAGTCCCCCTCGTGAACGCCTACGTCGCCGAGCGCGGACGTGGCTACGGGGCTGTCGCACGTGCGCACATCGTGACCGCTGTCCGGTGCCTACTGCGGTGGGCGCTGAGCACCGGTCGTATCGACCGGGATCTTGCTCCTGGCATCCTGAAGCCCCCAGGAACGAAGCGTTCCTTGCCGCGTGGCGTGAGCGCCGACCAGGTCGCTGCACTGTTGGGGGCGTGCGATCCCGCCACGGCGATCGGGACCAGGGACCGGGCGCTCGTCCTGGTCCTGGTGAGGCTGGGCCTGCGCGCTGGTGAGGCAGCGGGCTTGAGGCTCAACGATATCGACTGGGCCACCGGCCAGTTCAAAGTCACCGGCAAGGGCCGCGAGCACGTGCTCCCGCTCCCTGTCGACGTGGGCCAGGCGTTGGAGGCGTGGCTGCGGCACCGGCCTCCTGCCCTGGACAGGGCGGTGTTCGTGCGGATGAAGGCGCCTCGCCAGGCGATGACGACCTCGGGGATCTCTGGCGTCATCGCCCGGCTGTCGGGCCTGGCGGGGATCGACCCGATCTACGCGCACCGGCTCAGGCATACCGCCGCGATGAGCGTGCTGGCCTCGGGCGGTTCCCTGACCGAAGCGAAGGAGCTGCTGGGCCACGTCCACGCCGCCACCACGATGGCCTACGCGAAAGTCGACCTCGCCTCGCTGCGTGAGCTGGTCGTGCCGTTCGGACAGGTCCCGCGATGACGACACCGACGACGCCGACGACGCTGCGCGAGTGGCTGGATGAGTACCTGGCGATGCGACGGGCCCTGGGGTTCCAGCTCGACGACGTCGAACGGCAGGTCGGCCTGTTCCTCGCCTGGCTCGAGGCACGCGGCCAGACACAGACCTTCACCATCGACGACGCCGTGAGGTGGGCGCGGCTCAACCCCGACGCGCATCCATCATGGTGGGCCACCCGGCTGTCGCTGGTCCGCCGCTTCGCCAACCACCTCAACGCCAGCGGCGTCGACGTCCCGGCGATCCCCAGCGGTTTGCTGCCAGCCAGGAAGCCGCGGGCGGTTCCCTTCATCTATAGCCAAGCCGACATCGACGCCTTGCTCGCCGCCTGCGACACGACGTTCACCGACGAGCGGATCGCCGCGACCGTGCGCACCGTTATCGGGCTGCTCGCTGCGACGGGGCTGCGGATCGGCGAGGCCCTGCGCCTGCGTGTCGACGACATCGACACCGCCCACGACCTGCTGGTAATCCAGGAAGCGAAGTCAGCAGAACGGCTGGTCCCGATCCACCCGACGACCACGGCCGCCCTGCTGCAATACATCGCCCTGCCTGCCCGAACAGCCACCCACCCCGACCCCCACGGTCCGGTCTTCGTGACCTCCAAGGGAACCAGCTACGCCTACGGACCGTTCCAGGCGCGGTTCAAACGGGTTCGCGAGGCCGCCGGGCTCACCCCGCGCGGAAGGGCACGCCCCCGCCTGCACGACCTGAGGCACACCTTCGCCACTGCGCACATGACCACCGCCTACGCCTACCACGGCGACCCCGAACGAGTGCTCACGCTGCTGGCCACCTGGCTGGGGCACTCCGACGCCGCCCACACCTACTGGTATCTGACCGCGACCGGGGAGCTCATGGCCCGCGCCGCCGGCCTGCTCGAGCACGACCCCGAAGGAGACCCCTCATGAACGCCCTGGCCACCAGCCTGCAGACCTACTTCACCACCTTCGCCCACGATCAGCGCGACTTGTCCGCCCACACGATCGCCTCCTACCGCGACACCTGGCGGCTGCTGCTCAAGCACCTGGCCTCCACGTTGGGGGTCCCCGCGGACTCCCTCGACTTCGACGCCATCACCGCCGCCAACGTGTCCGGGTTCCTCGACCAACTTGAGCACGAACGCGGCAACGCCGCCAGGACCCGCAACGCTCGGTTGACCGCGATCCGTTCCGTGCTCGGCCGAGCCCTTCCGGACCATCCCGAACACGCCGCCACCATCACCCAGGTCCTCGCCATCCCACCCAAGCGCACCATCAGACCCGTCATCGAGTTCCTCACCACCACCGAGGTCGACGCACTCCTCGCCGCGCCCGACCCCAACACCTGGACCGGTCGACGCGACCACGCCCTGCTGGCCCTCACCGTCCAGACCGGGCTTCGAATCAGCGAGATCCGTTCGCTGACCCGTGCCGACATCCACCTCGGCACAGGCCCCCACGTCGCCTGCACCGGCAAGGGACGACGCCAACGCATCACCCCGTTGACCCGAGCCACCCTGGGCATCATGCAGGCCTACCTCGCCGAACGAGCCACACGTCTCGGCACGGCCCTGTTCTGCGGTCCCCAAGGATGGCCACTGTCGCGTGACGCCCTCGAGCACCGCCTCGCCAAGCACCTCGCCACCGCCACGACCACCTGCCCCAACCTCGCGACCAAGCACGTCA
>NZ_JBDYKJ010000132.1:0-2278 GCF_040012395.1 Nocardioides sp. 31GB23
ATCATGACCACGAACGAGACCACGACAACCACTCAGGCTGCGTGACCTGACCTGTCACCTACTCGTGCAGCAGTCCCACGCGACTCCCCGAGCCCGCGCGGTGCGGACCAGCTCGCGGGCAATCTCGAGTTCCTCAACGGATGGCTGAGCAGACCCCTCGACCCCAGTGTCATCGTCCTGCGCAACGTCCGGCGGTGACACCGCCACATCCTCTGGAGGGCTCACAGAACCCCCGGCGATGGCTGCTGCGCGTCTAGATATCCCAGGGGCGTAGGTCGTCAAGCGGCTGCTGGTTGGCGGTGGGCCCAGGCGGTGGCCTCCTGGTAGGTGGTGCGGTGGCGCAGGCAGCCGTCGAGGATGCCGACGAGGCGGTTCGACAGGGCTCGGAGTGCTTGGTGGTGGGTCGCGCCTCGGGCGCGGTGGTTGTCGTAGAAAGCCCGGGCGCCGTGGGATGCGGTGAGCGCTGCGAATGCTTGTTGGTGCAGCGCGTCGGCGAGCCGTTTGTTGCGTGCGTAGCGGGCCAGCACGACACAGTGTTTGCCTGAGGTCTTGGTGATCGGGCTGGTTCCGGCGTAGTTGCGCCTGGACTGGGCGTCGGCGTAGCGGTCCTTGTCGTCTCCGACCTCGGCGAGCACCCGGGCTCCGAGCACCACACCGAGGCCGGGTTGGCTGGTGATGATCTCAGCGTCCGGGTGCTGGCCAAAACACCGCTCGACCTCGCCTTCGAGGACCGCGATCTGGGCGACCATCGTGCTCAGCACGATTGCCAGCGACTTCACGCTGGCGCCGTAGGCCTCGGTGAGCGCATCGCAGAGTGTGAGGTGCTCGCCATGCAGGACGGCCGAGATCTCTTCGGCACGAGTCTGCAGGTTGCGCTGGCGACCGGCCTCGCGCAACACGCTGACCAGTCGCGACCTGGACAGAGCCCGGCCCGCAGCCGGGGCGGGGGCGGCCGCGAGCACGGCGAGCGCATCGCGCCCGGCCAGGTCATCGCCGAACGCCTCGAGCGCGCTGGGGTAGAACTCCCGCAGCATCGAGCGCAGCTGGTTGGCTTGTCGTTGCCGGGTCCAGATCATCGTCTGGTGGGTGCGGGCCACGGTCTTGACGACCTCGGCCTGCTCGCTGTCACCGGCGACCACCCGGTGGTACTCACGGTCCTTGCGGACGGTCTCGGCGAGCACGTGTGCATCACCCGGGTCGCTCTTCGCGCCAGAGGTGGTGAGCCGTTCGCGGTAGCGGGCGGCCTGCTTGGGGTTGATCGCGTAGAGCGTGTAGCCGGCGGCGAGCAGGGCGGGGGGACCCAGCCCCCGCGGTCGGTCTCGATGCCGACCACCACCGACTCCGGATCGTCGTCATCGTCGAGATGGTCGGCGATCAGCTCATGGAGACACCTCAGCCCGGCGACTCCTTCAGGCAGCCGGCGCCGCTTCAGCACTCGACCTTGGTCGTCTTGGAGCTCGATGTCGTGATGGGCCCCGGCCCAGTCATCACCCAGGAACAGCACCCGATCTCTCCTTGCCTTGAACGGATCGTCAGAAGAGGCTCGCAGGCGACCTAGACACGCTCGACGAGGGATTCGTTTCGTACACCACGCCCAGGGACTTGACCGGCGGCTCGTCCTCCGACGTCGCCGCCATCCCGTTTGGCGGCGCAAGGACGCAGGTACTTAGCCGGCGCAGGCTCGGCCCTAGAACGGCTCAAGAACCCGTTTACCGGGGCGGAATCTAGGTAGTCACGCAACGCCGTGGTTGGTAGTGGGGTCTGAGAGTAGTTGGTCGAGGACTTCGGCTGGGGTTTGGAAGTCGTGGCGTTTGCGGGGTCTGGCGTTGAGCTCGGAGGCGATCTTGTCGAGTAGTCCGGGGCCGTAGAAGGACAGGTCGGTTCCCTTGGGTAGGTACTGGCGCAGTAGTCCGTTGGTGTTCTCGTTGGAGCCGCGTTGCCAGGGCGAGTGCGGTTCGCAGAAGTAGATGTCCATGCTGGTGGCCTCGGCGATCGCGACGTGGTTGGCCATCTCGCTGCCCTGGTCCCAGGTCAGTGAGCGGCGCAGCTGTTCGGGCAGGGTGGCCATCTTGGTCACGAGTGCTTCTTGGACCGCCAGGGCGCCGTGGTCACCGGGCAGGTGCAGCAGCATCACGAATCCGGTGGTGCGCTCGACCAGGGTGCCTACCGCGGACTTCGAGGCGGCCGAGCCGAGGATCAGATCGCCTTCCGTAAGACTGAAGCGGCCCGGGGGAACTGGGCGTGGCTGAGGTCGCCTTGCGTCTTGTCGCTTACTGGG
>NZ_JBDYKJ010000133.1:0-2230 GCF_040012395.1 Nocardioides sp. 31GB23
GGTCGGTGAAAGTCGGCCCGGGGCGCGGTGTCTGCCTTACGGCAGGTCCGTTTCCCCGGGCCGCTTCCCGAACCCGGCGGGCACCTCTCAATGCACCGGGCTCTCCACAAGCCCCTGTCAGGCTGCGTGTGGCTCCTCATCTGGGGACGGCCAGGGGGAGGGAATGACCTTGCCGCGGTAGCGGTAGCGGGTCGTGCTCAACTTCTCTGGGTTGAACATCTCTCGTCCCTGGCTGCTGGGCCACCATCCTCCGTGGCAGTAGAGCCGGCGGAGTTCGGCGATGGTGGCGTGACGGTGTTTGCGCCGCAGCCAGCGCCAGACTCGTTGCCACGTGTAGTGGCTGAGCCAGGAGAAGACTCGCGACGAGACACCGGGGCGGAAGTAGCCGCACCAGCCCCGCAGCATCGGGTTGAGCCGACGCAGCAGGTCGTCCAGCGATTGATTCAGTCCGACCTGTCGGCACAGCGTCTTGACCTTGCGCGTGGCCGCTTGCACGGCCTTCTTCGCGGGATGGACGTAGACGTAGTACCGGTTCGTGCCCTGCTTCTTGCGGCGTTGGATGTGCCAGCCCAAGAAGTCGAGGCCTTCATCGATGTGGGTGACCAAGGTCTTGTGCGGCGACAGGCGCAGACCCATCGTCGCGAGTACCTCGGCGATCTCCTCGCGGAACGCCTCAGCGTCGGACTGGGTGCCCCTGATCATCAGGCACCAGTCGTCGGCGTAGCGCACGAGGCGGAAGTTGGCCCGCCCGTGACGCAATCGACGCGCTCGTTCATTGCTGTCCGAGGCAGGGCCACCGGGCTTGTGGGCGATGAACTCGTCCAGCACCGACAACGCCACGTTGGCCAGCAACGGCGAGAGAATCCCGCCCTGCGGTGTCCCGGCGGTGGTCTCTTCCAGCGATTGCTCCTGTTTCAGGATCCCCGCCTTCAAGAACGCCTTGACCAGACCCAGGACGCGTTTGTCCCCGACTCGTTGACGCACCCGGCCCATGAGGGCGGTGTGGTCGATCTCGTCGAAACACGCCTCGATGTCTCCCTCGAGCACCCACTCATAGCAGCGTGGGCGCGAAGCGAGGTAGCGCACCTCAGCGACCGCGTCATGGGCCCGACGGTTGGGGCGGAACCCGTAGGAACACGGGTAGAAGTCCGCCTCAAAGATCGGCTCCAGCACCAGTTTCAGACTGGCTTGGACCACCCGGTCGGCCACGGTCGGAATCCCCAGACGGCGCAGTTTCCCGCCCGTCTTCGGAATCATCCGCTCGCGTACCGGCAACGGGCAGAAGCTCCGGTCCTTCAGACTTGACCGGAGACCGCCGAGGAACTCCTCGACGCCGTACCAGCCCTCGATGGACATGGCCGTATGGCCGTCCACTCCCGCCGTGCGGGCACCCTTGTTACCTCGCACCCGTTCCCAGGCCACCACAAGGAAGGCCGGGTCGGCCACGAGGTTGAACAGGTCGTCGAACCGGCGATGAGGATCATCGCTTGCCCAACGGTGCAGCTTGGTCTGGATCTTCAGTACCCGGGCCTGTGCTTCGTAGAGCACCTGCTCCAGCTCGTCGGTATTCACCAGCGATCTCTCCTGACATTCCATACACGTCCACTGCTGACTTGCTGACCCCCTTCGCCCTGTGACCGGCTTTCCCGGTCCCCGTGGCGGGTCGTGACGCCCGCGACTACTACGAGGTCTCCGTCCCACTGCGAGGGTCGTCGGCCGACAACGGACCTATCCGCACCCATCGGACTGGCTGCCCGACCCGGTGCGGAAACCCCCAAGTGGTTCCCACGTTCACCATGCGATCGATCGATCAGTTAGGCGCCCGGCTCTACCCCGGCAGCATCGTCATGGCTACGCCGCAGACCTTCACCATGACCTCCCCACCGACAGAACTAAACGGCTTCGGAGTCCAGCCGCCACTCCCGGCCAAGGCCGAGGAGGACGCCTGGTGCACTGCACACCGGCCCGCATCCGCCAGGTTGGAGCACGGCTTCGCGATTACGGGGCGTCAAACACCGATTCACTTACGTTGCACCTTCTGATCTCGCTCGACGGACCCGCACTGTCTGGCAGTACCAGCACGTCCCGCCTTTGTCGGGGCCGCTTGCCACCCTCCCCGGCGTTCCCCGGATCAGGCTGCCCCCAGCTTCATCAGGCCGCTGCGACGACCCAACGAGGGTGGTCTCTCACCACCCCTCGACACACACAGCGCCTCGTGGCGCACAGCTCC
>NZ_JBDYKJ010000134.1:0-2017 GCF_040012395.1 Nocardioides sp. 31GB23
GGTCGACGCCGGCGTCGACGGCTCGCGGCTGACCCTCGAGGTCAGCGAGTCGGCGACCGGGCTCAGCGCCGGCGAGCCGACGGCGTACGCCGCCCTGGGTGCCTGCGGCGCCGGGCTGAGCGTGCAGGACTTCGGCACCCACCGGGCCTCGCTGACCTCGCTGTGGGCCAGCCCCGCCGTGCGCGAGGTCAAGCTGCACCCGCGCCTGGGCGCCGAGGTGGCCCGCGACGACGAGGTGGCCCGCCGGGTGCGGGCGCTGGTCTACGCCGCCCACGGCCTGGGCCTGCGGGTGGTCGCCGACGGGGTCGAGACCCGGGAGGCGGCCGCCGCGCTGGAGGGCCTGGGCTGCGACGCGGTGCAGGGCTTCGCGGTGGCCCCGCCCACCCCCCTCATCGACCTCGTCGAGTGGGTGGGGTTCTGGAACCGCTCGCACCGCCGCGGCCCCGAGGCGCCCGCCGCCCCGGCGCGCGGGGTCCCCGTCGGGGGGCAGCCGTGAGCGCGGCGGTGCTGCCCCTCCCGCTGGTGGCGGGCCTCGCGGGCCTGCTGGGCCTGCTGGTGGGCTCGTTCGTCAACGTGGTCGTGCACCGGGTGCCGGCCGGGCTGTCGGTGGTGCGGCCGCGCTCGGCCTGCCCCGCCTGCGGTCACGAGGTGCGCGAGCGCGACAACGTGCCGGTCGTCTCCTGGCTGCTGCTGCGCGGGCGCTGCCGCGACTGCCGGGTGCGGATCCCCCTGCGCTACCCGGCCGTGGAGGCCGGCACGGCGGTCCTCTTCGCGGTGGTCGCGCTCGCCGAGACCCGCCCCCCGGTGCTGCTCGCCTGCCTGGTCGTGGCCGGCGCGGGCGTGGCGCTGGCCCTGATCGACCTCGACCACGGCCGGCTGCCCTTCGCGGTGACCGGCACCGCGGCGCTGCTGGCCGGCGCCGCGCTGCTGGCCGGCTGGACCACCACGTGGGCCCTGCAGGGCCCCTCTGCCGCGGCCGGCCAGCTGGTCGGGCCGCTGGTCGGCGTGCTGGCCTGGGGCGGGGTGTACGCCGCCCTGTGGGCGGTCACGGCGGGGCGCGGCATGGGCCTGGGCGACGTCGCCCTGGCGCCGCTGCTGGGCCTGGTGCTGGGTGCGGTGGGCGTGAGCGCCGCCGTCGTGGGGCTGGCCCTCGGCTTCGCCCTGGGCGCCGTCGGGTCGCTGCTGCTGATGGGCCTGGGCACTGTGCGGCGCGGCCAGCGCATCCCCTTCGGCCCCTTCATGCTGGCGGGCGCCGGGCTGGGCCTCGTCGCCGGCGAGCCCCTCGCCACCGGCTACCTGCGCCTGGTCGGGATCGCCTGACCGCCACAGGCGTCGGCGCCCCGCACTAGGCTCCGCACCGACGGGCCACGACGGCCCGCGACACCCCCGGGGGTTGCGATGGACGCCGAGAGCGCGCGCGGGCTGGCCGCGCGCCTGCCGCGCGTCGGTCACCGGCTGCCGCGGCTGCACCCGGGCCGCGGGCTCGCCGGGCTGCTCGGCGGCCCGCACCAGCCGGGGGCCGGGCCCGACCACGCCGCCACCGACGTCCTGACCGGGCTCGGCGACCGCTCCGCGCTGGCGCGGCACGCCGATCGCCTCGAGACCGGGCCGGCGGCGCACGCCCTGCTGGTGCTCGACCTCGACGGCTTCAAGGCCGTCAACGACATGGCCGGCCACGAGGCCGGCGACGCGGTGCTGCGGGAGGTGGCGCGCCGGGTCGCCGAGGTCGCCGGCGACGACGGGGTCGCGGTGCGGCTCGGCGGCGACGAGTTCGCGCTGCTGAGCGGGCCGCTCACCGGCCAGCCGGCCGAGGCCGCCGCCGCGGCCGAGGAGCTGGCGAGCCGGGTGGAGACCAGCATCGCCCGCCCGGTGCGCACCCAGGGCGTCGACCTGTCGGTGCGCGCCTCGGTCGGGGTCGCCCTGCACCGGCGCGACGGGCACGGGCTCGAGCAGCTGCTGCGCGCCGCCGACCAGGCGATGTACGCCGCCAAGGCGGCCCGCGGACGGCCCCCGGGCG
>NZ_JBDYKJ010000135.1:0-2003 GCF_040012395.1 Nocardioides sp. 31GB23
GACGGGCCGTTGTGCCCGTTCGACTACGACCTGCTCGAGCGAAACTGACGCGGGGGCTGGCATCCGACTCTGCCGAGAAGCGGTCGCGTCGGCTTGATGGATCTCGGGGCGGGCTGCGCGCAGAGACAAGGATCAGCAAAGATCCGGGAATGGACCTCGATCGCATTGCTCGACTCTTCGCCGACGGCCCGATGCCGCTCATCCGCACCGACTTTTCTGCGGACGCTGCATGGCACAGAGTGGTTGAGGAGGTGTCGCGGGAAGTCGACCTCGTCGGTGACGGTGATGCGTACGCCCCAAACTTGGAGGCAATCTCAGACACTGGCTTCGACTCAATCTCTGCTGAGATCCTCGCGAGCGCTTGGCCGCGGGAGCACCACGGCTACGTCATCTTCGCGGACCACCGCTCGATGCGAGAGGCGAGATCCGGCGGCGAGTTGACGGTGGTGTTCGTAGACCTGAGCGCTGATGAAGAGGATGAGGAGGAGTTCGGGTGGGTCTTCGGCCAGGCGTTCCGGTGCATAGCGAGCGAAGTCGCTTCAATCGAAGCCAACCTGTCGATCGCGAACATGGACTTCCCTGATTTCGCCGGTGCCGTCCATGACGACGGGGTCTTCCGAGGTTTCTAGTTCCGCGCGCTCGTCTAGCAGCCGCGATGAGCGCGGTCGCGCCGATGTCCAGATGCGGGTCGGCATGCTCGATGGCGGTGGATACTGGCTCGATGCCCATCGTCCAGAACCTCGCACGTCTCGATGAGGCGACCCTCGTCGCCTGCTCGTCGTCCGTTGCAGTGCTCGACGACGTCTGTTCGTTTCGCGCGCTGGACCGCGACGAGTATCTGGACCTCAACTGGGCACCAGCACCCTTGGAGCAAGCAGCCAGAATCGCCCAAGTCCCCGCATCCCTGCTCGAGGGACTGGCCCGCGCCACCGCAGGGGGCGAGGAGGCCAATGCGGCGTACCGGGAGATGCCTGACAGCCTCTGGGAACATCCCGTGACGTCGCTCAACCCGACCGAGGTGCGACGCGTGCACGAGCAGTTGCAGGAGCTGAGACGCCTTGACTTCCTCTCTTCGGCCACAGCGACTGAGGCTTTCGTCCGAGCTGGCGCAGAGTTCTCGCCACCCGAGGCTGATCCTCTCGAGAACCTCCGCCCACACTTTCAAGCGCTTTGCGACTTCTATGCGACAGCGGTCGAGCGGAGACTGGGCGTTCTGATGTGGTGGGACTGAATGTCCGGATCTGCTCCGTCTGGCCGGAACCGAGTGAGCGTCCGTACCGTCGGAGCACTATGCGAATGACGCCGACACTGGCGGTAATGGCGCTGCTTTGCGCCTGCACTGCTCCCGCTACGGACAACGAGCCGTCGGCTCAACGCCAGGAAAGCGCGACGCCTGCCGATGCCCCAGCAGGGCTCACCTGCGCTCGCCAGAAGCGAGCGCAGGCGTACCCGGGACGCTCGTTTGCGACAGTGAGCAAGGCAGCGAGGTGGGGAGTCCCAGCAAACGGGGAGGTCGGGGACGTTCTGAAGAGGAACAGGTACACGCTGGTCTTTGCCATCCTCGACGACTCGGGGGATGTTGTGGCGGAGTTGGGCATCGAGCGCCTCAACGGAGGCTGGGCGCGAGCCAGCCGTACGACCTGCGCGTAGTGCATTCATCTGCCGCGTCGAGGGCGCCCGCGGCCATCCCCGTTCTCCCGCTGGGCGGCGCAGCGACCGCCCTCCTCCAGCCCCGGCGCCCTTGGGGTGCGCACCGGACGGATCGCCTGAGCGCTGTAGCGGGCCGGTTGCGCAGGTCGCTACGCCACCACCCCGCGCGGCGTCGAGGGCCATCCACAGCCGCGCGTAGACCCTGGACACGGCCGGCCGACCCCCCTAGAATAGAACACATGTTCGAAGCCGTCGTCGACCCACTTCCCGGTACGCCGGGCGAGTGTGTCGCGATGCTGGAGGAGCTCGAGGCGCTGAAGTCGCACCTCGCTGCGCGCCAGGTCGAGATCACC
>NZ_JBDYKJ010000136.1:0-1924 GCF_040012395.1 Nocardioides sp. 31GB23
ACCTGGACCGCCGCCCCACCCGCGAGGGCTCATGCCGCTTGACAACAACATTGAGATTCCCAGTGCCCGGGCACCGCGCGATCCTCGACCTCGGCGGGGCGTTCGCTGATCATGATCATGCCGGGGATCCGGCCGCGTCGTTCGGCCTCGCGGCGCCGTGGTTTGCGCATCGAGCGTCCGGTGCGCAGATGCGCGGTCAGCTCCCGTTTCAGCCCGCCGCGGGCCTGGATGTACAGCGACTGGTAGATCGTCTCGGGCGACACCCGCATCTCCGGATCGTCGGGGAAGTCTCGTCGGAGTCTGCCAGCGATCTGCTCGGGACTCAGGTGCTGGACCAGGTGGTCCTGGGCCGCCCTGCGCAGGCGCAGGTTGGTGGCCAGCTTCGCGCCCCGCGCCCTGGTGCGGCCGCGATCGACCTTGGACTGGGCGACCGAGGCCCGGTACCCACGACCGGTCGCACCCCGCGACAGCTCACGGCTGATCGTGGCCGGGCTGCGCCCGGTACGGCGAGCGATCTCGCGGACCCCGTGGCCGGCATGGGTCAACGCCGCAATGTCCTCGCGCTCGACCCAGGACAAGTACCGGCCGACCGGCGGGTGCACGGGAACAGGGTTCACCCCGCCAGCCTTGCTGAAGACCCGCTTGGACGTGGTTGCCGACATGCCCGTCAGCCGGGCAGCCGACTTCACCCCCAGACCTGAACGGATCGCCTCCCAGAACGGACGATCGAATTCCCTGGGCCGCATCGGACGAGCCATGGAACAACTCCTCAGTCATCGAGGTGTTGCATCACTACCTAGAACCCGCCCGGAACCGTGAGACCGACTCGACGCGACGGGGGACGTCACCTGTGGGCAGAGCGGCGAACCGGGGTCTGATCTGCTACTTTCGTGTTTAAGCGGGTGTCGTCTGTAGGTGCGCCGAGACGGCACGGGTCACCCCACCTGAGTCCTACGGATCAGAAGATTCGGGGTTCGAATGCCTAGAAGCGCGCGCAGCTCGATGAAGCCGCAGGATCGTCCGCTGACCCGTGGCTTTGGCGACTTCGGGCGATGACGCTCCAGGTATCTCTGTTCAACTATCGTCGGACCGCGAAGTTGGCCACACCAAATTCTTGGCGCAGATCGGGTGCTCTCTTAGACTCGTGATGCTTGAGCAGCGGCACCGACGAAGCAGAAACCCGGTGGTCTTCCGGGGAGGAATCGGGAGAATGCACGACTTGCATTCGGCCTTCAGTGGCGAGTTGAGCGCTGCGACACGTCAAGCGGCAACGGGCACGGAGCCTGACCGGTGGTTCTCATTGGTCAACAGAAATTCAGCAGAAACTACGGGAACCCGCGGGATGGACCGTGATCGAGCGGGAGTGTCGGTGACGATGTTGACCTCCGTTTCCCCAGGTCAGAAGGTTTTCGTGGGTTGGGTCGCTATTGCTGAGGCACGACTACTCGCAACGAGAAGGTCGTCTGTTCGTTTCCGACAGGCGGCTCACGTGATGTGTCAGGACCCGGCTGAGAGTGCGTTTCATGACTGACTTCGTCCGTCGTCGGATGATGGGCGGCTACCGCATTACCTTTCCAAAGTGATGGGTCGGCCTACTGTGAGCGGTTGTCATCGTTCGTCCTGCCCCTCGGAATGCGTGGCGGGGCATGCTCCGGCGCGGCCCGCGGCGCTCAGCCGTTCAGTTCTGGGTTGGGGGATACAGAATCGAGGCCATTCGGTGGGCGGCGTCGCGTCGCAGGTCGTCGACGATGTGCTGGTAGCGGTGCAGCTGGCTGGGGCTGGACCAGCCGAGGAGCGCCATCACGACGCGAGAGTCGACGCCCTGGACCAACAAGAAAGTAGCCGCGTGGCCTGCTGCGGTGATTTCGGACAGCGGATTTGATGGGTTTCTTACGCTGCCGTCGCCGGCTGGCTGTAACCGTAG
>NZ_JBDYKJ010000138.1:0-1712 GCF_040012395.1 Nocardioides sp. 31GB23
AGCCCGGATCCACCGATGGACCGGGCCGGGATGGGTTGATCGTCGGCGCCGCGGAGTGAGGATGCCGGGGCGCGAGGGTCCGCCGGACCTCGCTGTCCGGGGTGTTCCACGGTGTTCTTCGTCGCGCCGCTCTCGCTGCTGGGTGGTCAGGCCGCGAGGGCTGGCGGCGGGTCGCTGACTCGGTCGAACAGCGCCGTCCAGGCGAACTCCCACGGCCAAGATTCCGGCAGGTGCAGGGTGACCCGGCGTGCTGAGGTTGCGACCCGCCCTGGCACGGTGATCAGCTTGCGACGGATGGTCGCAGTGGTCGCCTTCGCGAGTTGCGGGTCGCTCAGGCTGGCGGCGGCTCGGGTGAGGTTGAACGCCATCACGGCCAACACGAGCCAGGCGGCGTTCGCGGTGAACACCCCGGACGGCAGGTGTGCCAGCGCCGAGCTCTTGAGGTCAGCGTGGACCTGCTCGATGACTGCGTGATGACGGTGCGTCTTGTCGGCGGCGACGGTGCCGAGCACTTCGGGGTCGGTGGTGGTGAAGAAGGCGTGGAAGCGCCAGGTGTCGAACAGGGTGTCCTGGCCGGCGGCCTTGTTCTTCTCGGCGTTGAAGTCGGGGATCCTGCGAACCACGAGCCGGCCAGGGACGTGGTCGGTCTTCTTCTGTGCGGCGAACGCGGTGAAGTCGATCTCGGCGACCTCGGCGCGGGAGATCCACCGCTGACCGGCCTCGTCGAAGACAGCGTCGGTGTACTCGATCGTGGTCCACGCATCCTCGCTGATCGCTGCGATCGCGGCCTTGACCCGCTTGTCCATCCGCACGGTCACCGACACTGCGGCCCCACCAGCCAGCGCGGCGTGGACTGGTCCGCGACCGTAGAACGCCGAGTCCATCCGCACCAGGACCGGGTGGGCCTTGTCGAGCAGCCGGCGGGCCGTTCTCACCGCGTCGCCCACCAGTCGCTTGGCGCCGCGGGGTGAGGCGGTCGAGCCCTTGCGGAGCCGTTGGGCCACCACCACCGACGCCGACGTGGCACTCGTGAGGGTGGCCAGCAGCGCGTTGAGCCCACGGACTCCGGAGTAGCCGAAGCCGGCGCCCTGCTTGGCGTGGCCGTGGACCTCGATGATGGTGTCGTCGACATCGAGCAACGCGTACCCCCGATCCACCACGGTGTCGGTGCCGCTGGCTACGGGGCCGCCCGACGCTCGGAGCAGCCCGGTGAGGCCGGCCAGTGCGATCAGGAACCTCGAGGCGACCGCGTCGAGCTGACGCACGTGCCCGAAGGTGAACGCCCGCAGGAACGACCCAAGCGTCGAGGGCGCGTACGCGCGGGCGAAGACCCGTCCCATCCCGCCGTGGCGCAGCAACGCCATGTCATCGATGCTGTCCGCGCCCGCGACCATCCCGCCCACCAGCGAGGCGACCTTCAACCCCGCGTTCGCCCCCTTGTCCGTCGGCACGCTCAGGTGCTCATTCGCCAGGTCCCGCAGGCCGGCGGACTCGGCCAATGCGAGCGCCGGAACCAGGCCTGCGGCCGACACGAGATTCGGGTCATCGAAGACCGCCGAGGTCGATCGAAGCGTGTGAGAGAGTTTCACCTCAGAGATGCCCTTGCTGTTGGTGTGAATCGTTGCCTCAAGAACTCCGATTCTCCCGCCCAGCAAGGGCATTCTCGTTCTACGCCACGCTCACCCACCCAAGCTCATCGGTGGATCCGGGCT
>NZ_JBDYKJ010000139.1:0-1697 GCF_040012395.1 Nocardioides sp. 31GB23
TCCGGGCTTAGTGGAGATGTCGAAGTCGCCCACAGGCCCAGGAGGTCCTCGTGTCCCACGCTAATGCCCGTTTGAACATTCATGGTCGTCGTCTGCTCGTCTCGCGGGTGATCGACGACGAACGGCCTGTCGCCCATGTCGCGAAAGAGCTCGGGGTCTCGCGTCAGTGCGCTCACCGGTGGGTCAACCGGTTCCGCGCCGAGGGGGAGGCCGGGTTGGTCGATAGGTCCTCGCGGCCCAAGAGCTGCCCGCGACGGACGTCGGCGGTTATCGGGCTCATCCCAATTGAGGGTGTAGTCGTGGTCTGAAGCCTCCGGCCTCGAGTAGCGAGCGGGCGATGTAGTTGGTCAGGTTCCGGAAGCCAAGTGCGCTGCCGCGGAGGTGTTCGAGTCTGCCGTTGATGGCCTCGGTGGGTCCGTTGCTGGTGCCGGGTCGGTCGAAGTAGGCCAGGACGTCGGCGGCGCGCTTCTTCAGGGTCCGACCGAGGGTGATGACCTCGGTGAGTGCCTTCGGGACGTCGTGGCTGAGAGACTCGATCAGCCGGGCCATCTGCTCGCGACCGGCGGCACGGTCGGGTTCGCGGTAGGCGCCGACCATGTGCTGGTAGATGCTCCAGGTCGTCTCGACAGCGACGTGCTGGTCGTCGGCGAACAGGGCCTCGATCCGGTCCCACTGCCGATCAGTCAGCAGCCCGGTGCCGGTGTGCAGGACCCGTCGGGCGGAGTAGAGCGGGTCGCCGGAGCGGCCCCGGTGACCGTGGGCGGCGAGCTGGATTCGTCGGCGACACCGGTCCAGGGCCTCGCCGGCGAGGCGGACGACGTGGAACGGGTCCATCACCGCGACTGCGTCGGGGAGTTCCTCGGCGGCTGCGGTCTTGAAGCCGGTGAAGCCGTCCATCGCGACTACCTCGACGGCGTCGCGCCATGCCTGCGGCCGGTCGGCGAGCCAGGTCTTGAACACGGCCTTGGAGCGGCCTTCGACCATGTCCAATAGGCGTGATGGTCCTGTGCCGTCGCGGATCGGGGTCAGGTCGATGATCACCGTGACGTACTTGTCGCCGCGGCGCGTGTGACGCCAGACGTGCTCGTCGACACCGATCACCGCGACCCCGTCGAACCGGTGTTCGTCGTCGATGAGCACCCGCCGTCCTTCGGCCAGGACAGCAGTGTTCGCGGTGTCCCAGGCGACTCCGAGGCCCTCGGCGACTCGGGCGACGGTCAGGTGCTGAGTGACCAGCCCCGCGAGCGCCCACCGCAATCCACGCCGTGACAGCTTCGCCCGCGGCTCGGCCGCAGCGCTGGTGTCCTGGCGCCACACATGCCCGCAGCCGGTGCAGCGGTAGCGGCGGAGCGTCACGACCAGGGTGGTCGGTCGCCAACCGAGCGGCTCGTGCGCCAGCCGCCGTGTGACCGTGTCACGCGGCACGCCCTCGCAACCACACCGGCGGCACCAGCCATCGGGATCGACGACCCGACAGGCCAGGACCGCCCGGCCCGCTTCCAGACGCTGGCCCGTCACCTCCAGACCGAGCTCATCGAGACGGCAGAACGTCGTCAGATCAGGGGTCGTGAAGGTAGCGTCGGACACGTCGAGGTCTTCCAGATGGATGGCGTAGGAACCTCCATCGTCGGGAGACCTCGACGTCTATCTCGACACCGACGCGCCCACTGGATCTACACCCTCAATTCGGAAGAGCC
>NZ_JBDYKJ010000140.1:0-1585 GCF_040012395.1 Nocardioides sp. 31GB23
GTCTGATACGAAGATAAACAGTTGGCCGGGGTTAGCTGGCTTTCTCCAGGGTGACGGTGTAGCCGAGTTGTTCGAGCTGGTGCAGGGCGCGGCCTTTGGTGCGCTCAGGGCGCAGGGTGGTGAAGAAGTCGGCGCCGGGGTCGTTGTAGAGCTCTCCGGTCTGGAGCATGTGCCAGATTGCGTTGAGCATGTCGTGCTGCAGCGCAACGCCTGCTCGTTTCTTGCCGCGACGTGCTGCGATGCGTCGGTACTTGGCGGCTAGATAGGTGTTCTTGGTCTGGGATGCGGCGAAAGCTGCGATGCCCAGGGCGCCTTTGAGGTGGGCGTTGCCGTGGGTTGTCTTGCTGGACTTCACCACTCCAGCCGACTCGTTGTTGCCCGGGCAGACTCCTGCCCAGGAGGCCAGGTGTGCGGGGCTGGGGAAGCGGGACATGTCGGCGCCGGTCTCGGCGATGATGACTTCGGCGACTCGGTTGCTGATGCCGGGAATCGATGAGATCAGGGTTCGGGCGTCGCGAAAGGGTTCGATCATCGCCTCGATCCGGTCGGTGATCTCGCTGATCACTTGGTCGTGTTTGTCGATGAGATCGAAGTGCGCGAGCACCAGGAAGCTGTGATGGTCGCTGAAGCGTCCGGTCAGTGCCTCGATCAGCTCGCCGCTCTTGCCCCGCATTGACCAGTGCGCGAGGTCGGCCAGGACCTCAGGGTTGCGTTCGCCAGCGCACAGAGCGTTCAGCATTGCTCGTGCAGAGACCCCGGTGAGATCGGATGCCACCGAGGACAACTTGATGCCGGCTCCTTCGAGGAGCTTCTCCATGCGCAGCACCTCGCGAGAGCGTTCGCGAGTCACTGCGCTGCGGGTGCGGGTCAGGTCGCGCAGCTCACGGATCGCCGGTGGAGGGACGAACGAGGCTCGGACCAGACCATGAGCTCCGAGCTGGGCCAGCCAGGTCGCGTCGTTGACGTCGGTCTTGCGGCCGGGCACGTTCTTGACGTGTCGGGCGTTGACCAGCATCACCTCGCAGCCCGGCAGGTCCTCCAGCAAGTAGTAGTAGGGCTTCCAGTAGTCGCTGGTGGCTTCCATGAGCACCAACGTGACCTGCTGCTCGATCAGGTGCTCACGCAACGCCAGGATGGTGTTGGTCATCGACCCCCACGTGGTGACGACCTCGCTGATGCGTTCCTTGGCCCTGCGGCTGTGGGGATTCACGCCGGGAGTTCGCACGCAGACCTTCGCGAACTTCTTGCCGATATCTATGCCCGCGCACCGCGGATGTACTTCCTCCATCACTGCGTCCTCCTTGATCCGGTGGCGACGCCGACCCGGCGTCGCAGGTGCCGGCCGTGAGGGGAGCGAGTGATTCGGAAGTCTGAATACGCGTGCTCAACGGCAACAATCCACGGTTCTCGTGGGAGCTCCCCGCCCCATGCTCGAAAGCAGGCTCAAGGCGCCAGAGACGCTCGGGGTCCGTCACGACCGACACCCTCCAAGCATCACCCCGACGACGCCACGCGGGAACCGTCACCGACCCCGATCTTCCCGCGCCACGGCGCGGCCCGGGGTTGGCCGCTGGGTTGCTCGAAA
>NZ_JBDYKJ010000141.1:0-1520 GCF_040012395.1 Nocardioides sp. 31GB23
GAGCGTGTCAACTTTTCTGTGTAAGGCGGCCGATCTCTTTACTCTGAGTTGGGCTTACAGGTGGGGGTTGATGCGGTCGGGGTAGGCGATCGCGAGCTGGGCGAGGGCCTGCTTCCAGTTGGTCACGACCTGTCCTTCGACGAGGCGGCCTTGGGCCTTGCGCTCCTTGCCCTTCTTGCCGCGGTCCCGTTCCCGGTCGCGGGCTCGTTTGTCCTCGATGGTGCAGATCGCCAGCCACAGCAGCTTGACTGCCGCGTCGTCGCTGGGGAAGTGGCCGCGGTTCTTGGTGACCTTCCTGAGCTGGTAGTTCAGCGACTCGATGGAGTTGGTGGTGTAAATGACGCGGCGCAGCTCGGGCGGGAACGCCAGGAACGGGGTGAACCGCTCCCACGCGGCGCTCCAGGTCGCGACCGTGTGGGGGTACTTCTTGCCCCAGTTCGAGTCCGCGAACGCGTCCAGCTCGCGGCGGGCGGCCTCGGCGTTCGCGGCGGTGTAGACCGGCTTCAACGCCGCGGCGACGGCCTTGCGGTCGCCGTAGCCCACGAACCGCATCGCGGCGCGGATCAGGTGCACCACACACGTCTGAACGGTCGCGTTGGGCCAGGTCGCCTCGATCGCCTCCGGCAGCCCGGTGAGCCCATCGCAGCACACGATGAGCACGTCGCGGATGCCGCGGTTGGCCAGGTCGGCACAGACCCCGGCCCAGAACTTGGCTCCCTCGTGCTCCTGGACCCAGATCCCCAGGACGTGCTTGATGCCGTCGATGTCGACCCCGACCGCGATGTGGGCGGCCTTGTTGATCACGTGGGCGCCGTCGCGGACCTTGACCACGATCGCGTCGAGGTAGATCACTGGGTAGATCGCCTCGAGGGGTCGGGCCTGCCATTCAGCGACCGCCTCGAGGACCTCGTCGGTGATGTTGCTGATCGTCTCGTGGGACAGCTCGGTGCCCAGCGTGGACTCCAGGTGGTGGGAGATGTCCCTGACCGTCATCCCGCCGGCGTAGAGGCTGATGATCATCTCGTCCAGCCCGCCCAGGCGTCGCTGGCCCTTGGGCACCAGCCGCGGGGTGAACGTGCCGGCCCGATCGCGTGGCACAGCCAGGCTCACGTCGCCGACCTGGGTCGCGACTGTCTTCGGCGTCGTGCCGTTGCGGGAGTTGTCGAACGCGGCCGCGTCCGGGGCGCCCTTCTCATAGCCCAGGTGGTCGGTGAGCTCGGCGCCGAGGCCGCGTTCCAGGGCGTGCTTGATCAGGGCGGGGATGAACCCGCCGTCGCCGGTCAGGTCGATCTCGCCGGCGTCGATCTGGGCGAACAGCCCGTCCAGGGCGCCGGACTCGGCCAGGTCGGCAGCGGCCTTGTATCCCGGCATCTCAGCGCGCACGGCCCGGCGAGCAGCAGCACGGCTGGGCCGCTCGGAGCTGCTCGTCGTCACGTTCGCCTCATCGTTCTCAGTGGTCACAGCGGTCATCTTGGTCCTCCTTCAGGACCGACCGCTTACACAGACCATCTGACACCCCC